>JABDLW010000743.1 GCA_013001805.1 Saprospiraceae bacterium
TCAATTACCCGAGCAAGAAAATCTTGTCTATTTCAACATAAAGGAGCAACGCACCCAATTTGACATCAACCGAGACCACACCGCTTTTTGGCTCCCCGGTGATTACGATAGCCAGGAGTATGATTATACAACTTCTAAACTTACGGAGATCAGAGGTCTCATGTCAACGGCAGTCACACCCAATGTATCGCAGTCGCCGTTCTCCGATACCGGAGTACAAACCGCATTGATGCTGAAAACAGTAGATAGTCTCTATATCAATCTGCATGAAGCTGCCCTGGTCGAATATCCTTGTATGCATTTGGAACTGGATGATAATACATTGATTTTTGAATCCCACCTGACTCCGGATGCGATTGGTAATAAGGGATATATGCAATCACCCCGATCAACTCCATGGCGTACCGTAATTGCCAGCGACAACGCTGCAGATATCCTCATGTCAAGAATAACACTCAATCTCAATGAACCTTGTACCTATGAAGATACAGAGTGGATAAAACCCGTGAAATACATCGGAGTGTGGTGGGAAATGATCACCGGAAAAAGTTCATGGGCTTATTCCGATTTAAAAAGCATTCAGCTGGGTGAAACTGATTTTACTAAAATAGAATCGAATGGGCGCCATGCCGCAAATACCACCCATGTAAAAGAATATCTGGATTTTGCCGCCGAACATGATTTTGATGCCGTGCTGGTGGAAGGCTGGAACCAGGGATGGGAAGATTGGTTTGATAATTCAAAAGATTATGTCTTTGATTTTACCAGCTCCTATCCCGACTTTGATGTCGATGTTTTGCGTGAGTATGCCAAAAGCAAAGGGGTAAGGCTTATGATGCACCACGAAACATCGGGATCATCCCGTAATTATGAGCGGCATATGGATGAAGCCTATCAGTTTATGGTGGATAATAATTACAATTCCGTCAAAAGTGGATATGTCGGAAATATTATCCCCCGTGGGGAAACTCATTCCGGGCAATGGATGGTAAACCATTATTTGTATGCGATAAAAAAAGCAGCTGAGTATAAAATCATGGTCAATGCGCATGAAGCGGTACGGCCAACCGGACTTTGCCGGACTTATCCCAATTTAATTGGTAATGAATCTGCCCGGGGAACCGAATATGAAGCGTTCGGAGGAAACAACCCCGATCATACCACTATCCTTCCTTTCACCCGGCTCCTGGGAGGCCCAATGGACTACACCCCAGGAATTTTCGAGCCAGATGTAAGTCAGTACAATCCGGGAAATGGTTCCAAAGTACGTACCACACTTGCACGACAATTGGCTTTATATGTGACAATGTATAGTCCGCTGCAGATGGCGGCAGACCTGCCCGAGACCTATAAAAAGCATATGGATGCCTTTCAATTTATCAAAGATGTAGGCATAGATTGGGATGAGACCAAAGTACTGGAAGCAGAGCCGGGAGATTTTATTACCTACGCCCGAAAAGAAAAGGGCACCGGCCACTGGTTTGTAGGCCGGACTAACGATGAAATTGCCCGCACTTCGGAAATTTCCTTTGATTTTTTAGATGCTGACAAACGCTACATAGCCACTATATATTCCGATAAATCTGATGCCCATTATCAGACCAATCCGAAAGCGTATCAAATCAATAAATTTGTGGCAACTAGTAAATCCGAATTATCTCAGTACTGTGCTCCCGGAGGTGGCTATGCCATTAGTCTGACTGTAGCAGACAGTCGCCGGGAAACCAGAGGATTAAAGAAGTTATAGATAGGACTTCTAATTTTTCGGACAGAGTCACTTTTATAAAATATAATTAAATCTTTTTTGGCAGTAGCGGAATATCAATTGTAGGAATTGTAAATAATTAAATTAATGCATTTCTTTTCTCAATACTTCGGGAGCTTAACGTAATGATCTAATCCAGTTTTGCTAAGCATTGTAAAAGAGATTTCGAATTAAATCAAAGTATTAGTGAAATGGAAAGATTGAAAAACCTAAAACCGATAATCAGTGCCACATGATACAAGAGCAGGGACAGACCAAAGACCTTTGAAAAAGGTCTCCTTCCAGCCTTGCGGTTCACCGGCGAGTGTTCTTGAGCGATCCGGTTGCAAAGCAAACGGGCGAGGTGCAGTGCACCTCGAAGTGAAAAGAACCGCGTCCAGCGGATGGGGTGCCTACCGCCCCGCAAAAGTTTACCCCGTCCATCTGGCAGGCCAAGCCGGACAGGCTGGAGGCGAAAGAAGAATTACAATTAAGGATGACATGTATTCTCCACTATTAAGTATACGAACTATTATTTCTTAAACAATCAAAAAATGAATAAATCAATTCGACCCACACCTCGACGCACTTTTCTTAAAGCCTCTGCTATGGCCACCGCAGGGCTCACAACTGGTTCCATAATTCCATTAATAAATGAGGACCAGGAAAAAACAGATGAAGGACTGTATATGATTGGTCCTAAAAAAGGATATGCACCCGTGATTGGAACGCTGTTATCGACCATGACCATGATGCGGGAGTGGGTACTTAATACCGTTCGAGATCTATCGGTGGAGCAATTAGATTTTTTGGTGGATGACCAGGCCAATTCCATTGGCTCCATGCTTTGGCATCTTGCCGCTACGGAGCGATATTATCAGTTAAATACATTTGAGGAAATGGAATGGGGAAGTTGGAGTCAGAAAATCAAAGACGAGTGGGATCTGCCCATGAATCTGGGAGATGAGGCCAGGAAAAAAATCAAAGGACACGACATTGATTTTTACATGAATAAACTGGATGAAGTACGCGATGTGACTCAAAGAGAATTTGCGCGCCGGGATGACGATTGGTTGCAAGTCTCCGAACCTTTCTTTGGCAATCAGCCCACCAATAATCATTGCAAGTGGTTTCACGTATGTGAGCACGAATCAAATCACAACGGCCAGATGAAATTTATCGTAAAACGTTTACCGGCTTGATTGGACCAGGAAGTCGGGGAATATCACTTCGATAAGACTGGCTATGAAATTCATCAGCCAACTTTTTCCCAAAGATCAACAATAAGATCTTCCACCGTTTACGGGTCTGTCCCTCCAAAACTTTTTCGGCTGACAAGAAGATATCAGATGTAGATTTTGACCCAATTAGAATGAGTATCCCAGATGGATTCTGCTCGTAAATAAGCGTTTTACCGACACCGTGGAGGGTACTACATCATTTATGTCCCCAAAAGAGTCAAACACATTTGGACATTTCCAGCCAAAGGGAATCTATTATCTGCTTCTTGCAAAATTAAACCTTCGAGCCCTTGTGGCAATATCTCTTGAACTCACCTCCCCGTATGAACTTTTAGTCCCCGCAACGACTTTTGCTTTCGTCTGTTTATACCTGATCCGACATCTTTACTATGTTTTGTATACTTGCACCCTACCTAAAATAGCAGCGCTAAAAACCGACGTATGAAAAAGACGAAACTGATTTACTTAAAAGAATTAGAAGAAAAAAAGCCATTGCACCGGCAAGTAAATGGTCTGGATTTGGTAGTGATCAAATATGGAGACCAGGTTTCTGTTTTATACGGCAGATGCTTGCATCGCGGTGCACTCATGGGAGATGGCCGCATTGAAGGAGACAATTTGATTTGCGGCGTACACGGATGGGATTACCGCTATGACAGCGGCGTCAGTGCCTATAACAATTCCGAAGCTTTATATAAGTTTTCGACCCACATTGACAGTGGTTGCGTTTGGATCGACGAAGATGAAATAAGTGACTATCTCGAAAAACATCCCCAGCCTTTTGATCGTAGTCAATACCAGGGCCAATATGCTGACACCAATCCGGAAGACACCGAGCCTTATACAAAGTTCATTAAGGATTTGGCCAAAAACGGCCTCAAGAAGCATGGACACCATGGTCCCTCGGCGGCCATGGGTGTAGACCGAAATACCTTGCCGAAATGGGATAAAATCCAATTTCTTCCCGCCCAACTGGCCAGGAGACCACTTTTGGATGATGCGGCGGTATCTACCAAGGTAATTATTGGCAAAAACGCCAGGAAGCCGCTCCACCTGGATATGCCCATTTTTGTATCGGACATGAGTTTTGGAGCACTGTCGCGGGAAGCAAAAATAGCTTTGGCCATGGGAGCAGAATTAAGTGGAACCGGAATTTGCAGTGGAGAAGGGGGAATGCTGCCCGAAGAACAAGAGCACAACTCGAGGTACTTTTATGAACTGGCATCCGGTAAATTTGGGTTCTCCTGGGATAAGGTCGAAAAAGCACAGGCCTTTCATTTTAAAGGGGGCCAAGGAGCAAAGACCGGAACGGGAGGCCATTTACCAGCCAACAAAGTGACCGATGAAATTGCCGAAGTCAGAGGTCTTACCGCAGGAGAACCGGCAATCAGTCCGGCAGCTTTTCCGGATCTGAAAACAGCAGAAGACTTTCGAGCAATGGCTCAGGAAGTACGCGAAAAAACCGCAGGAATTCCGGTGGGATTCAAAATTGCAGCAAGCCACATAGAAGCCGACATCGACTTTGCTTTGGATGTGGGTGTCGACTACATAATTTTGGATGGCCGGGGTGGTGGTACCGGATCAGCTCCAACGATTTTACGAAACAATATTAATGTGCCGACCATACCGGCTCTGGCCAGAGCCCGGAGGCATTTAGATAAAGTGGGCGAAGACGGTGTGACATTAATCATTACCGGAGGACTTCGAGTACCGGAGGACTTTGCCAAGGCATTAATGTTGGGAGCAGATGCGATTGCTATTGCCAATAGTGCACTGCAAGCCATTGGGTGCCTCGGAATGCGGGCTTGTGGATCAAATAATTGTCCAGTTGGCATCGCCACACAAAAACAACATCTCCGAAATCGTTTGATTATCGAAGCATCAGCTCAGCAACTGGCTAATTTCTTTTCCGCTTCTAATGATCTAATTAAAGTAATCGCCCGGGCCTGCGGCTATGACGATATACATAAATTTAATGTGGATGATCTTTCTACTTTTGACCAGGACATACATAAGTTGACCGGAATAAAATACGCCGGCATACTAGAACATAGTGATTGTAAATAAAAGACCAGGATGATTTATTTACAATTCGTAACACGGGCAAACCTATGAATCCGACCATCAAAATCATTAAAAAAGAAGTCCTTTCCGACAACTATTATACGCTGCACAATGTGATGTATGAGTACACTGAAAATGGATCGTCGGTCGAAACGCATCACCGGGAAGCCTATGACCGGGGTAATGGAGCAGTGATTCTACTATACAATTCGGCCAAAAAAAAGATTATCCTGACACGTCAGTTCCGCCTTCCTACCTACATCAATGGAAATGCTACCGGAATGCTGGTGGAGGCCTGTGCCGGTCAGCTGGACCAGGATGATCCGGAAGGCTGTATCATTCGCGAAACCGAGGAAGAAACCGGATACCGGATATCTAAAGTGAAAAGAATTTTTGACGCCTACATGTCACCCGGATCAGTCACCGAAATATTGTACTTTTTTGTAGGGGCATATGAAAACAGCATGAAAGTCAGCGAAGGCGGAGGAGCTTCTAACGAACAAGAAAACATTCAAGTCCTGGAGCTTGATTTTGAAGAAGCTTTTCAGATGATTTCTACAGGAGAAATCCGGGACGCCAAAACCATTATCCTTCTGCAGTACGCCAAGATCGAAAAACTCTTCGAATGACG
>JABDLW010000744.1 GCA_013001805.1 Saprospiraceae bacterium
TTATTAATCAATTCACTCTTAACCATCCGGCCATCATTCGTAAAATAAATGACGTAAATTCCCTGGCTTAAAAAAGACACATCGATGACATTTTTATTTGACCATTTTCCTTCCTGGATGATTTTGCCCGAGATATCGACCATCCGAAAGTCGAGTGTCTCCTCGTAATCTGTTTCCATAATTAATTCTGTACTGGCTGGATTAGGGTAGGTAATTAAACCGTATGCAAACGCAGGATCAGTAAATCCGGTGCTTACTTTAAGATTTGGCTGCTGGAATCCCTGAGTGAGTTGCACACTAGTTGAACGAATTGGATCGACTGCCGGCTCACCAAGCGTCCAGCTGACCGTCAAGCCGCCAGGTGTTTTCTCATAACCGCCCGCTAAAGCAACTACCGATGGCGATAGCGTTTGGCCTGTAGATAAAATAGCCCAGAGAACCAGGCTGAACAGGAGAGTAATTTTAGTTTTCATGATTGATTGATTTTAATGTTCTAATTCGCTGTGTTTTAGCATTTTAACCATTGACTAAATATTCGTCAATTTTTTTTAAAGATGCAAGCCCAAACACTATGAAGAACATATGGCGTTTGGGCGTCAGATAACCACGGCCGCTGTTGCGCGTCCTCGCCAACAGCACGAAGACGGGTGTATTCTACAATGAAATGAGAAGGAAGTGCTAGCGAGCAAGTACGTTTGGTTGTTGGCCAGAGGCGCAACAACGGCACACGGGACGGGAGTGAACCGAATGATTGTTGACCAGAGGCACAATAACGGTACAGGGGACGGCAAGAAACCGAATGATTGTTGACCAGGCGCAACAATGGCTCAAGCGTAAGATCCAAAAGACCATCGCCGCTGTTGCGCGTCCTTGCCACCAGCCCAAAGAGAACCATGGCCGCTGTTGCGCGTCCTCGCCAACAGCACGAAGACGGGTGTATTCTACAATGAAATGAGAAGGAAGTGCTAGCGAGCAAGTACGGATGGTTGTTGGCCAGAGGCACAACAACGGTACAGTAAGAAACCGAATGATTGTTGACCAAGACGCGCAACAACGGCCCAAGAGGTGGATCCCAAAAGTAACGCCGATGTTAAGTTGTTCTCTCCATCAGTACACTATCGAAATGGGATCCCATGGTATTTCATGTTTGGGTCTGGTGATGAGTTTTAGATTTCGATCTTTATCTTGGCTGAGATTGGCTCCCAGATCCCGGAGTTGGTCTCTGAAAGATGGGCTCTAGGATCTCATAGTTTTTCATGCTTGTGGTTCGGGTGGTAGGTTTTTGTTTTTGGTCTTTATTTTGGCGGAGATTGGCTCCCAGATCCCGAGGTGGCGATCCACTGAAGACTAATAAAAGAGCCAACGTATCTAACTGCCCTTCATAAATCGCTTTTGTCCAGTTAATCCGTCACTCTGAACAGTTAATACATAAAGACCAGCAGCTAGATTGCTTGGGATCCTGTAAGACAATGTGTTATTTCCTGCATTTAGCCAGGTCTTTTCCTCCATTGCCACTCGTCCCTGCATGTCAATCACCCTGATGGTAGCTGCTTGGTAACTCTGGGCTGGTACGCGTAAAAATACCTGATCTACCGTTGGATTTGGATATAGCGCAAAATCGATGGTCTGATCCTGGTTGGCCGTAGCTGTTGTTACATAGGACTGAGTCAGGAAAATCTGGTCCTGAACGATGCTAATGGGCGAGTTACGTCTGACCACATCAACCAATCTGGTTTCCTTAAGCCAATTTTTTTCTTCGGCCGAGAGACTACCATCATGCTCATAGTAGAAACGGTCTCCATCTCTCAGGGCCATAAACTGACGTTTCACGATGGTCATAGCTGTTTTACCAAAAAGTGCATCGGGCATATGCGGTTCAGATAAAATACCAACCCAGGGATCGATGTCATTGATAGATGCGTAGGTACTTTCAAAAATTTGATTGGTCAGGGGATCATTGGTCAGTTCGGAAAAGCTTGCGATAGGTTTGAGGCCAAAATCTTTCCGTACTGAATTATAGTCAGGTAAGCCTCTTTCACGGCCCCTGGCGATATTGATCGCTGCCAGATCCAAGCCTCCGGATCCTGGGGCTCCAAAGAGGAAGTTCCTTAAGTCATCTATGACCTTACAATCAAAATCCTGTTGTACAACAGTTGCCATACCGATCAGATACGGCTCGATACCACCAATATTTCTTATAGTTCCCGGATTAAAATAGGCATCACGGAGTAATATGTCCCCCTGGCTAATATAGTTTCCATCATTATCCATCCGTACCAGAATGCTGTTGATGGTAGTGTGCCCATAGCGAAATGCTGCTGCTGAAAACACATTCATAATGCTTGGGTCCTGAAACAAGTTGTAGGTAACGTAGGGAGGCACCTGCATACCCATAGCAGGCAACCATTCCTCGTAGACGATAGCTTGCATTTGACCTCCCACCAGCTTTCGCGCATGTTGGTACAGTTGTTCGTCTGTCCAGTCAGCATGTTTGTCCTTAAGTTCGTCACATATACGGTTGTGTTCCCGGACAAACAGGGTGTGCAGACTGGTGAGAAATGGATTTTCATTGGCACGGATATCACCCGCGACAAACCACTTTTGCAGAAAGGGAAATGGAATATCCATCTCAGGGACATTGGGATCAACTTCTGCGTCATATTCGCCGGTAGTTGTATTCCAGGGAAGAAGATCTCCTGAGGAAACCTTAAGCTTGCCACTCTCGAAGGTTCGTAGCCAGGCAGCCCGCTCCAGGTCGGAACCATAAACTGCCGAACCATCTATGTAGGCAGTGACGGAATTAACAAAAGATCTGGGTCGATTAGGAGTATGCCCGGTTGCAGGATCGTAAACCGAACGGTGCATCGGCATGGTCTTGGTCCCGGTATTGGTGGGATCAAAAAAAGCATCACCTGCAGGTATGCCAATTTCCATGGCCTCATCGGGATGGTTGTGTGTCAAGGTGATATCATGATCGATAAACTGTCCCCAGGCCCAGCAATAAGCACTTAGGTCCCTGGGATCGTTTATTAGTTCGCTCTGATTAAATAGTACATTACTAATCAAACGTTCATTGGGGCGTTCAGAACCAGCAGGTTCCGACATACCATCGGCAAAGCCTATGGTGCCCACATGAATTTGATTCTGACCCACGCTTCCCCAGCTCCGGCTTAGGACATTATTGTCGTAGCCGTCAATTGTCCGAATATTTTGGCCGTTGATTTGGAGCGAGGTTAGGAGTAAGATTGCAGAAAACAGGCTGAATTGAGTATAGTTCTTCATATGCACGGGTTTATCACCATTTCGGGTTTTTGCGCAATTTGCGGTGTCACAGAACACAAATATACCTTCTGTTCAGGTTCTGTAAAAGTTCACAAGGCGCTTTAACCTTTGGGGTGTACCACTAAAATAATTTTTTCTCGGGAGAGTTGGGTAATTCTGGTGCTGTTTATCAATGAGTTGCATCATTCCAGTCCACTAATCTACCGGATCAGTAAATTTATCAAACGACATCGGTAGGATTTGAATCGGTCTAGCCCCGCTTATTGAGATGGGAGGAGCGGTAGTGCTTCTCCTTAAACCTCTCTATCTGCGAGTTCATCCTCTTGATTGCCCCATCCAAAGCACTATCCTCGCTCCGGTTGGTATCTTTGGCAAACAAAGTTGCACCTCCTTCGGGCTTGATTTGTAGGGAAACTTCATAACTGCCGGATACTTTGGCAACTTTGACATCTACATTATGGATGAAGTTGTATTTCTTGTATTTATTAAGGAGTTTTTCTTCATAAAAGGCTTGCATTTGTGCCTGGTTTGTATGTCCAGGTGCTTCAATCTTTATTTGCATGGATTATGAATTATAATTGAGTTGAGTGAATTCCTTTCCGATTTTGTTTCTCTAGAGTCCAATCATCAGTTGAAGATGTCTGCAACCAAAGGTCTTTCGATTTCCGGTATATTTGAACGTACAAACCAAATTGATCAGCAAAAGCTCGTTCCAGATCTCCGACTGTCAGGTCAGGATCCGGGTTGATTTCACCATCTGCTTTTATGCTCATTAGTGATTTGAGCACCTTATCATCTGGCAATAAGTGCTTGGCATGTGAGCCCTGGTGATCTTCATGTGGTTTGCTGTAAAATTCAATTTTTAGTCCGGGATATAATTTGGTAAAAGCTTTTTTGACATCGGCGACAGTACTTTCTAACTTGATTTTCATTATTCTGAAACTTTACTCAAATATGGTTCATAGATACCCCCAAATCGATGATGGGGATCAGCTATTATTATGATCTAGGTTTGCTTTGGTACGTTCAGATTGCTACTTTTAAGCTTAGATTTGTAGTCATGACATCACAACGTCAGCTTGCAGCCATAATGTTTACCGATATCTCCGGTTTTTCCGCCATGATGCAGGATGATGAGAGTCATGCTAGGGAGGTTCTTCAGAGACATCGCAGTGTTCTTGAACAAACGCATAAAAGTTTGGGAGGAAATGTATTACAGTACATCGGTGATGGCACGCTGAGTATTTTTAACAGTGCCGTGGCCGCAGTGGAATGTGCTGTTGCGATGCAAGTCGAGCTGCGACAAGCCCCTTATGTTCCTCTGCGCATTGGTATTCATACGGGTGATATTACTTACGATGAAAATGGTGCTTTTGGAGACGGTGTCAATGTAAGTTCGCGAGTGGAGCGACTGTGTCTTCCCGGGGCAGTCTATATTACGGAGAAGGTCTATGATGATATTAAGAATCATGCCTGGCTGGACGCTATCAGGTTGGGAAAGTTCCGATTGCATAACATAAATTCCTCCATTGATTTATATGCTATTTCCAGCAAGGATTTGACGATTCCCATTACTGAAGATCTGGCGGCACTGCCGGAATTTGCTGAACAATCTCCGGTCAGTACTGAAACCAGTAATAGAAAAAAAGGTGTAGCATTTGTTCTTGCTCTGTTGTTTGGAATTCTGGGTGTACATCGATTTTACCTGGGTCAGCGGGGTAAAGGTATAGCCTATCTTGCTGTTTTTGGTGTTGGCCTGGCTGCGGTCATCGAAGGTGAAGCTTTAATAATGATTGTGATGGCAATTCTGGGATTTGTCGATGCCGTACTTCTTTTGGCCATGCCTCAGATGGAGTTTGATCGCAAGTACAATCAAATCACGACCAAAGTTCGGCAGAAAAAAGTACCCAAGCGCCGCAGAGCCGAGCATCCGGATTTTTCCCGCCGTGCGCGAAGTAAACCGTCACCGCTTATAACCTACCTGAAAAAAGGCATGAAAAGTTTATCCGCCGGCCGGTATCAGGAAGCGATTAAGTGGTTTGATAAAGTCCTTGATTTGGATCAACAAAACAAAGAAGCCCATTACTACCTGGCCTGCTGCTTTTCCTTGATTAAAGAGGAAGAGAATGCTTTTGTGCATTTATCTCTGGCCGTGAAAAATGGCTTCGCTGATTTTGAAAGGATCAAGCAAGACATCAATCTATATTTTCTAAGAGCTCAACCCACCTATGAAGCCTTTGTTAAAAATGGATATAAATTAATGAAGGCCTTACCTGAACCACAACCGGACTTGTTATCAACCGATCGATTTGATCCGTCGGTGCTTGATAAAATCGAATTACTGGGTGATAAGCTCGAAAAAGGAGAATTGAGCGACGCGGAGTTCCAGTTGGAAAAGCAAAAAATCCTGAGAGGAGAGGGTTAAGCCCACTTCTCAAGGTAGATTAAAAGTCACTGATTTAATCAGTATCTATCACCTGAATTCTTTTATACTGGGAATAGACCGGGTCTCTATGGCTGTAAAAGATAATTCTTAAGATTCCATTGTCAAGGAATGCTTCTATATGATCGTCTGCATGCAGATTAGCAATTCTGAATCTGCGCTCAAATGATTCAATGGAAAACTCCTCCTCAATAAATTGATTGGGAACCGATGGCACCTTATCCTTAGTGGTGCCTCTGACAATAAGGGTGCCATGCTCCACCGTAATTTCCAGCTCATCCCGTTCAAATCCCGGCACCATCAAATCAATATGGTAAGCATCTTTATCCCGCTTCACGTTGGCGGGGGGGAAAGAATCCTGCCAGGGAATGTCAAAAGCACTACGTCCAAGAAAATGATGCGGATTAATTACTTTTTTAAATCGACTTTCGAATCTTTCGAAAGGACCACTGTCCACTCGTTCAACTGCCATAATATTTTTTTTTAATAAGGAAATACTTTTGATTCTATTTGCTTTTATTTATTATTCAACTGCCATCAGTATTATTCAACCAAGTATTTTAATGGCTACAAAGATCAAATCCATCATGTCCCATTTTTCAGGAGGCAAGCGTAGCTTTCTATTTCTCTTTCTATTCATTCCTGGTAATTTGTGATTGCCAATAATTTGGTCTGAATTTGGCGTTACTTTTTAACGCAAAAGAGGAGGAGCTTTGGCTTTTAGATTGATCTCGTGCTCGGCAAGCTGAGATAGACGGACATCGATCTGTTTTTCCTTGACTTCTGCTTCATGAAATAGCGCCGCTTGTTCTTCCATACCTAAAGTATTGGCGAAAGCCGCTGCGGTACCATACGTACTGATTTTATAGTGGTTTATGGATTGAATTGAAGCAAGCATACAAGCATCTTTAACCTCATTATCCTTACATATCGCAAGCTTTTCTTCGGTTTCTTCAAGCATCGCCTGCATTACCCGATTGCTTACACTAATAGCCGTGATTCTTTCCGAGATGAAAAAGTCTTCTAACTTGTCAATGTGCTCC
Organism: Saprospiraceae bacterium; assembly: GCA_013001805.1. GTDB lineage: Bacteria > Bacteroidota > Bacteroidia > Chitinophagales > Saprospiraceae > JABDMH01. The sequence goes on from JABDLW010000744.1 coordinate 6,769, forward strand.
TGTACAATCTCAAGGTACTTACGGATAGAGTTTTTTAATTTAATGGAGTTGGTTTGATCAAGCCATTTATTTAGTACCTTTTTTAACTGTACTTCTGCGCTGGTAAATTTAGCTGCATTATAATCCAGTAACTCATGCAAATTCTTAACTGATGCCTTGTCTTCTTTCATGGTGTTTTTTGGGATTGAATATATTCCGGTAATTTGCTGATTACCATGATTTCAGACAAAAATCAGACTGATCCTTATCAGAGTGGCTTCTTTTTACCGGCACCGATAGGTAGAATCTTA
>JABDLW010000787.1 GCA_013001805.1 Saprospiraceae bacterium
CTCCTCTCCCGAGATGCAGGCACACTGTAAATGGAATTTCGGATATCACTTATGTCGTCGCTCACATATATTGGTGCCTTTGTTTCACCAAGGGGCTCTTCGACGATTTTCAATGTTCCGTTATTGATCGCTTTCAGCAATGCTCCGTCAGCATAACGTTTAAACTGATTCACTACACTGCTAATCCGTCGACTACTAAGTAGATCATTGTAGTTTGAAGGAGCTCGCGGGCTAGCAAATCCTTGAATCACCACCTCAATTACCTCACCTTTTGCCAGCTCATCATTGAGCACCTGTATAAATTTAATTATATCGTTGCGGCCTTCCCTTACGCCATATTCAAAAAATCTTTCGATGTCATCAGCGGCTTCCGCTTTAGCACCGTTGATCAATGGTTCTGTAAAAGCATCTTTAAATTCTTCTTTTCGTGACATAAAAGGAGGATAGGTATCATCATAGGTTACCCTCGTCGTCCGATAGTATGTCCTTGGGTTGGGATAGTCATTGTCAAAGTACACGGCAAGTGGCAGGTAGTCTTCGAGATTGCCCTGTTTCAGATAAACATTCCTGGTAATTCTGCTTCCCGGCACATCAAAAGTGCTTAGATTTAATGTATCAGGCCGGTATCCTCGTTTGGAGGTAATAATCTGATAGGACTTATCACGATCCAAGGGGAAAATGAAACTGTTGCCGTCCTCATTTATTTGAACCACCGTTTCACTCGAAGGATCGGAAAGATCTAATAACTTGACGGTTGCTCCTCTAATTTCCTCTTTGGTTGCGTCATCAAAAACTAAAAGCTCCAGGTCAAGAGATTGTGATTGGAGATAAAGCTTCTTGACGATTTCCTGGGACGAATTAACTCCCCGGGTACTAAACACTATGGTATCAGGAAAATAACCCGGTTTTTCGCCGATCACTTTGTAACTGCGGTTTTTAATCAACGGAAAATTAAATTCATTGGTGTTCTCAGCTGATTGGACTCCGATGATTTCCTCTTCGCCGTTAACTTCAATTAAGGTGACCGTGGCACCGAGCAGATCTTGCAAGCTGGCCTTATCGAAAGTAAGGGCTTTGAGATTGATATCAAGTTTCTCAAATGCGGCTTTGTAAATGTCATTACAACATGCTTCTTCAGCATCCTCGAGAAAGAGTGATCCCTGTCGGTTTGAGGCCAGGAATGCAGTATCTTCTTTGTCCGCCAGGAAGAAGTAAAGATCATTGTAACTGCTATTTACCGGAGCTCCCAGATTTTCAATGTAGGGATCAATCATATTGCCGGTATAGACGCTATAGATATCAAAACCTCCAAATCCCTGGTACCCCATCGAACTGAAGTAAAGAGTTTCGCTGGGTTTGTGATAAAAGGGAGTAATGTCGTCTTCTATCGTATTAATGGGCATCAGATTAACCGGATCTCCAAATGTGTTACCGTCTTCGATTACGCTGTACCAAATATCCAGCTTGCCTTTAGTGCCGGGACGATCGGAAGCAAAATAAATAGCTGGCTCCTGATTGATTGGATCAAGGCCCAGGGACGGTTGGGTCGTTGTGTGCGTACTGTCATTGATCGGTCCCGGAAGTTTAATTGGATCAGAAAACTTCCCTTCAGCAAATTCGCGATAGTATAAATCGCAGCGTATTTCTGTGGCGTTTTTGTACTCACAAATAGTGTAGTACACCCGATCCTGGTTTTCCGTGAAAATCACGTGTCCCGTGTGGTGTTTTTTGTCGTTAAAGTCCGGATCAAATTGAATGCCCTCTCCCCCCTTAATTGACCAAAGAGCGTTGGAAAAAATACGTTTTGGTTTGGTCTCATCCATCTCTGATGGAAACCTTAGTGAGGAATAGTACAAGGTATCACCCAGTTGCACCGGGCCATATTCAGAGAAAGGTGTGTTGATATTTCCTCCCAAATGCTCTAAAGTGACATAGGACCTAATGGAATCACGCTGTGCCATTGCCCATTCACTATCGGCGATTTGTTTTTGCGCCGATGAAGTATAATAGGGATTATCCAGCTCATTTTCGGAAAGGTATAGTTCGTAATTTTGCTTGGCTTCTTCGTATTTCCCTAATCTCTTTTGCATTTCTGCAAGCCAGTATGTCGCCAGAGGATATTCGCCATTTTTTTCTAAATCAACTACCTTCTTGTAGTTCTCTTCTGCAACTTTGTACGCATTGAATAGTCGGGCGGATTCGGCAGTTTTGTATAAGACGGCAATGTCCTCACTAAATTCCATCACGGTCTTGTAGTAATGCAAAGCCGAATAATAGTCTTTAGACTCAAATGCTTTTTCTGCCGCTTCCAAGAAAGCCTGCCTGGTTTGACTATGGGCAGAGACCACCATCAAAACAAAGAACCCAACTAATATTTTTTTCATCATCTTCATCATCGGCAGCTTCTGATACATTAAAATATTGGACACGTTTTGAAGACACCTAATGGTTTCACTTTCTGAATTCGGTAAGAAATCCAAATCTCAGGACCACCCTTTTGATCGGTTGCTATCTCAAAGTCAGAAATGTTTATATCGTAGCTCACTCCCAGTCCCAGGGTGCGATAGTGTAACTCGATGGTGGGGATGATGGCATCGGTAATCTCGTTGAATCGGAGGTTTGCCCCCGCCTGTATGGCCAATTCTTTTCCCCTGCTTTGATCCAGATAAAGTCTAAAAGCTGCACCTGGGAGGTATTCACGGTAACTAGTCTGAAACTGAGTGGTGGCTCGTAATAAAAAGTCCACGGCGCCTCCAAGTTTGATAGCTCCGATGCCATAAATAGCAAATCGGTTTGGCAGCTTGATTTTTCCGTTGTCAAAGAAATCTTGTCTCGGTTGATTTACGTGATACAAGGCTAGACCAAAATCCAATTTTGTTCGTCTATCGTCTTTTTGCAAGCGCAAATTGGCCCCCAAAGACAAGTCCACAAAAAAATCAGATGTATTATCAAAGACTTCTCCCACTGGCAACGAAGGATCAAATTTATCACCATCCCATTGCGCATCTAAGGTGAGGTCATCTGTCTGATATGATCGATTAGCGAAGCCCAGTTGTGCACCACCGGTAAGAAAGGTGTTCTTGCTCAATTCTTTTGAATAAGAAGCTCCCAATTGCAACCCAGCCCAGGTCAAAGAAGAAAATCCAGCGTTGTCATAATTGAAATTTGCCCCAAATCCCCAAAAATCGTTACCCTTAGCTTTGGAGGGATAGTACTTGGTATCATATGTACCTGAGAACGTGAGATAATCCGCAGGAACATTAGCCCATTGCTTACGATAGTGTCCCATATACCTCGTGTCTCCATTGAAGATGCCCGTTAACGCAGGATTCAATATTTGTGGAGCATTATAAAACTGCGCAAAGTGTATATCTTGAGCCTGTAGATTTAAAGCCACAAACAGACATACAACCAGTGGGACTATCGTGTTCGGTAAAACTCTGTCCAAGGTGCAATTGTTTTGGTTATTATCATGTCTATGGTAGCAAAGATTATACCATATTAGTATTTTCTCTAAACCATAGTATATTTGACTTCACTCTAATCAAATACTACCAGTAAATGTAATCCATATAATTAGGTGTGCAAAAAAGTTTTAATACTTTAACCTATATTCTTTATTGTAACATATTAAGTGTTTATTAACACAATCTTATATATGGTAAAATTGTCTAAATATAACTGATATTTAGGGCTATTATATATATAAATTATTAATATGTATCATATATCGATTAATCATATGTATTGTTATTAAATATGAAAATATTGACCACAACCCAGTCACGTAAATTAGATGAATTAACCATTCTTTCAGAACCTATTTCATCTTTAAATTTAATGGAACGAGCGAGCTCCCGGATCGTGTCCAGACTGCTAAAAATGTATGCTGATCCAGCAATGGAGTTTCATATATTTTGTGGTCCGGGTAACAATGGTGGCGACGGAATTGCAGTAGCAAGATTGTTGGATCAACAAGATCGGGTGGTTAATATTTATCTTGATGAAAATAGGATAAAAAGTGAGGACGCAAAAGCCAACCTGGCGAGACTTCCCAAACGGCGCTACCTCAAGATTGTTAACATAGGAAGACCTTTTGAAATGCCAGATCATGGGATATTGGTAGATGCTCTGTTTGGAAGTGGTCTGGCCAAGCCACTTTATGGATTTTGGGCCGAACTAGTTAACCGGATCAATGCATCTCCTCTTGCCACAGTCGCCATAGATATTCCATCAGGCATGTTTGGAGATCAATCAACCGAAGCAAAATCAATCCTGGCCGATCATACGTTGTGTTTACATGCTCCCAAATTAGGCTGTCTTCTTGAGGATAATGCCCATCGAGTCGGCCGGTTACAGGTAGTAGATATTGGGCTTCATCTCCCCTCGCTGGATGCGATGGAGACCTCTTATCAGCTGATTGATCGGGAAATGGTGAAGTCATTTATTCCCCACCGGCCAAAATTTGCTCATAAAGGGACCTTCGGCCATGCCTTGTTAATTTGCGGTGGATACGGTAAAATGGGGGCAGCTATACTTGCAGCTCGTGCATGTCATCGATCCGGTGCGGGCAAAGTCACCGTTCACGGACCCGCTTTAGCAAATGACATTATTCAAATCAGCATTCCGGAATCCATGTTTCAACCGGACCTGGAGAATTATTGGTTTTCAAATTGTCCGGATCTTAACGAATATCAATCCCTTGGTATCGGTTGCGGTATTGGGATGAACCCTCAAACCATGGCCGGGTTTCACACACTTATCAAATCTTCCAATGGGCCCATGGTGATCGATGCCGATGGATTGAACATTTTAGCTAAGAACAAATCATGGATTGCTTCCGTGCCAAAGGGCAGCGTCCTCACGCCTCATCCCGGTGAATATCAACGTCTTTTCGACAAAACCACAGATGGTTTTCAAAGAGTCCAACAGCAGCAGGAGTTTAGCAAATCAATGGGATTGTTTCTTGTGTATAAGTGCGCGCATAGTTGCATGACTACGCCAGAGGGCCATGTCTACTTTAACTGGACCGGTAACCCCGGCATGGCCACGGCAGGCAGTGGCGATGTTCTGACAGGTATGATTACCGGTCTTCTGGCTCAAGGTGTGAAGACTGAATCCGCTCTGTTGGCTGCGGTACATTTACATGGAGCTGCCGGAGACCTTGCCGCAGCTAAAGTCGGTATGACTTCCCTAATCGCTTCGGATATCATTGATTACATCGGTCCCGCCATAAAGCAATTGGAAAATGTCTAATAAGCCCAATATTGTTGTACTAACTGGTGCTGGCATCAGTGCAGAAAGTGGAATCAAGACATTCAGGGATGCGGATGGGCTTTGGGAACAGTACGATGTTATGGAAGTTGCCAGTATCGGTGGTTGGGCCAGAAACCCGTCGCTCGTGCTTGAATTCTACAATCAAAGACGCAGGCAGTTACTTGAGGTTAAACCAAATCAAGCACATTTTTCTCTTTCGGATTTACAGAATTATGCTGATGTAACAATCATAACACAAAACATTGATGATCTTCACGAAAGGGCTGGAAGCAATGGCGTAGTTCATTTGCATGGTGAGTTGCTAAGTGTACGCAGTGAGATAGATTCCAACTTAGTCTACCGCTGGACTGGAGACTTGAAAATGGGGCAATGCGCATCGGATGGTGCTCAGTTAAGGCCCGATATTGTCTGGTTTGGTGAAATGGTTCCCAAAATCCCGGAAGCCGAGGTTCTGGTGGCCAATGCTGATTTTCTTATGGTCATTGGCACTTCCCTGCAGGTTTACCCTGCTGCTGGCCTGGTAGCTGCCGCTTCGATGGCTACACCCATCTTCTACATCGACCCAAACCCTGGTAATTTTTACGCCCTGCCGAACCCTAAATTACTTACGCTGATACGCACTCCTGCAACTAGTGGTGTTGACATCGCAACTAAACAGATTCTAAACAATCTGAATTTGATATAACTTCAATTTAAGCAAAGTAAAGGATTGGTCCGATCTTTGAGATTACGGCATTACTACCGTAAGACACAAATTCTAATCATGACCAAGTATTTACTACTCTTGCTCATGGTTATCCCACTTTTAGTTCATGGTCAAAACCTCTTTAACATCTCATTTGGTGACAACCGGACTGGTGAAATTCTCCAAGTCTTTGATTCGGATATCTACCGGTTTGAAGGCCAGGCTGGTGACCGCATATGGATCAGAGCCACCGATGCTGCCAGTTCGATTGATGCGTCCCTGAAACTTAGTAAGGGAGCTACACTCTATCAGATAGTGGAAGGTACCGGAGGCGATGTGGAAATCTTTGACTTTGTCCTTCCTGAATCCGGAATCTTCGATATTGAAATTTATGATCGGGGTCGAAATGACAGCGGTGCTTATGGTCTTAGTCTGCAAAGACTCAATAATCCCGATTATGGACGACAGATACATTGCGGTGATGATATTTTTGACGAAATCTCAACCCATGTTGGCGTCAAAGTATACCAGTTTGCAGTAGAACCTGGTGACAAAGCCTTCGCCCAGCTTCGTGCAGTTTCCGCTCACTTTGAAGCCACTCTCTATCTATTCAATGAAAATGGCGATCTCCTGGCAAAATCAATCCGCAAGGCGAATCCATTTGCGATGATCAGAGATATTAACGTCTTGACCGCCGAGAAATACAGTCTTTTCGCCTTTGATGCCAATGGCAACGATCAATCGGAATTCGGACTCACTTATCAGGACCTCAATGATCCTACATGCGGCACTAAACCAGTCGATTGTCCTATCACAGTGAAGCAAAGATTTCCCTTCTCGCTGAGACACATGCTTATGGCATTCGGCTTGAAGAAGGTCAGGGATTTGTCGCCAAAGCTATGGCGCCCAACAATAGTTTTGAAACCGTGGTGGATGTATACAATCCTCTCGGTGAAGTGCTGTTTCACCAGCGGGTATCGGGTAAAGCCTGTGATATCGTGATACCGAGGGTCCATATGTCGGGATCATATCTGTTGCTAATTAATGACGACCGGGCAAATGATACCAGCCATTATTACCTCACGTATAATCTGCTCGATGTTGCCTGTGCCCAGGAACTACCAACTTGCCGAACGATGGAATCAGCATTGGACGTCAAAGCGGATATAAATCTTTACTATTTCATGATGCCAGAGCAAATGAATGGCCTGACAATCAAAGAAATAGACCGTGTAATTGAACCGTTTGGGATCATCATCAACGCCAATGACTATACCATCCTAAAGGATAATGTCAAGCTTCATTTTGAATCTCCCATGGCGAATCCCGGAAGTATCATCTACCTGGCATTAAGTGATAATGCTGGCAATGATACCGGTGGTTATAAAATTGATTTTATTAAAGACGAAGGAGAAGAGCCTGGTCTAAGTGCGCCAGTTGCACTATGCCGGGAAGGCCTTTCATTTACCTTGCCACCGTCTGGCCATCTGGAAATCACCAGCGCCGATATTGACGCCGGAAGTTACGATGACTGTCAGATAGTGGAAATGAAGGTAACTCCGGACAACTTTGATTGCCTCACTGTGGGTGAGCAGGAAATTACCTTAGAGGTCATTGACAATGACGGTTTGATCAGTTCTTGCACGACTACTATAGATATCCGTTCTGATCTGGAACTTGTACTTGATGAATGCCAAAGAATAGTCATTGACGATGATTTTGATCTTGAGGCTTGCAGGGAAGTGATTGCTTCCGCTACTGGTGGATCAGGAGATTACGACTTCGTTTGGAGTAATGGCGAAACTTCACCATTGGCCACAATTTGCCCAGGGGATGTCGCCAATTTGCGTTGCGAAATCTTCGACAACAATGGTTGCTCAGTCGCTAAGGATCTCTGGATGCCATTGGGAGTTAATGTTTTATGTCATTCCAATGGTAAGAAAGTCTCCATTTGCCATGTCCCTCCCGGCAATGCCGAAGCCCGACAAACACTGTGTGTTAGCATCAATAGTCTTAAGGCTCACTTTGGACACGATGACTACCTGGGGCCTTGCGATGGTGCTGGTGGATGTGGAGAAGAAAGTGAGGTTTCACTTAAAACTCATGAGAATGGTCATTTGACTATTTCCGGATTAGTAGCCCAGCAGGGAGACCTGGTCAGGGTGAACCTGAAAGATGAATTCTTAGTTCGTAACACAAAAATCGATCTCACTTTAGTCGATGCTTTGGGGAGAAATTTTTATCATGAAACAGCTCTTGCATCATCAATTGAATTTCTCGAATTACAATTACCGTCAAGCGGGTTGGCACCGGGTATGTATTATCTTTTACTGAGGAGCCTCGATGGCTCGTCGCGGCAAATTCCTGCTCCAATTTTAATTAAATAATTCATTTAATTAAATGCTATATACAATTACTATTCAGTAAGTTACCATGTATAAATGTACTTGCATTAATCAACAATGCTTACTCTTTTGGTAACCATCTCCCCATCAATCGAAAACCGTAAACTATATACTCCTGGCACCAGATGACGAGAGGCTAATTTGAAAATATTTTGTCCCCTTTTAAGTTGATATGAAGTCTGAACCAGTATTTCTCCGTACTGATCAATGATGGCAATATCAGTCTGTTTTTCGGAAGTGGCCTCGATCTCAACAAAAACGAAATTGGCGGAGGAAGGATTTGGATAGACATTGACCGAAGTAAACTGGAAGCACTCTGATCCATTTAGTACCTGACTTGTCAGGATTTCTTTGTCACCCTTACCATCGACCTTTACCAGGCGAAAATAATTATCAGTATTCAGTTTTCTGTACAATGGTATTTCATATGAGGTCTCACTCGTGTATTGATTTAATGCGCTGACTGACGCAGTTTCAAAAAAGTTAAACCCATCATAACTGTATTCTATCAAATATTCACTGAGACCAAACTCCTGATTGGTAACCCAGCGTACTACAGGTTGACATTGATCATCCAGGGCGACACCAAATTTTAATAAATTGATCGGTTCGAGTTTTGCCGGGAGAAAAAGGAGTTCTCCAAAAACGCCGATTCCTCTCGCTGAGGGATTAAATCCTCCCGATGCTTCAAAATACTGAATAGTGACTGAATCCAATAACTCAGGGCCAAACGATACTTTTAAATTGCCGTTGTCTTCGTGTCCGAAAGCCGATCCCGATCGGGCACGCCCACTGCTGGCACCGATTGCCGTAGCAGTATGACCGCTCACCCTCACGGTGGGATCGGTACTGAGTGGCATCAGGCTGGGCCTCAGTAGACCGCCGTTGCCCCAGACCACCAGACTATCGATTCTACCACCAGCCATATCAATATCGGAAATTTCAAACTCTAAATATTGTACCGGTCGACTGAATCTCAAGGTAATGTAGACGGGTGAAGAGCCTTGGTTTGCATCCGGATCGAACATGATTCCCACGTCCAGTTTGTCTCCAAAATTTACGATGTCCGAGCCATCTATGTAGGGCGATTGGGTCCCGAATCCATAAAATCTGCCGGCCGACCTGGTCGTAACATCTATATGTAGTGAAATTTCTTCCGGGTCATCCCCAGGTATGGCAAATGGGATGTGAACCGAACGAGCACCTGGTGTCCATTCAGTAGAATTCCAATCGACGGAAAGGGCTGGATGCATATCATTCTGTGCGTAGGCCGGAAAAGCAACTAATAATGAATGAAAGACGACAACGAGCCATCCCTTAATTGGTCTAATCGAGGATCTTGTACATTTGCTCAAATACATATAGAAGAATTTCTTTATATATCAGATAGCAAATTGTTTGCCAATCTAATATGCAATAACAAATTATTTAATATAAACTCTCTGCGTTCCATATCTATGGTCCATTTTGGATAGGCTGAGCAAAAATGCGCGGCAGCTGGATTTTTAGACCGAAACGCCGGCGCATCCGATAAAAGACTTGTTCGTGATCGGTGCAAGTTGTAAATTTGGGAATATCGAGATCACGACACAATGACAACAAAAAGGCAACTTGCCGCGATCATGTATACAGACATCGCTGGCTTTTCAAGCATTATGTATACAGACAGAGATCTCGCCGACCAGATACGGGCTCGTCATCTGGAAATCTTCACCAGGGCGCACCGTCAATATAATGGGAAATTAATCCAGCAATTTGCCGATACTACCATGAGTATTTTTGACAGTGCTGCTGAAGCCGTTGAATGTGCTTATTATATCCAATTAGAACTCAGGCGATCACCCGAAATACCCGTCCGGATAGGGATTCATAGTGGAGAGATCATTCAGGATAGTCGGGGCGCATATGGAGATGGACTTAAGATCGCTAGCAGGATCGAACGTATCTGTGAGCCGGGCTCCATATTGATCACAGCCAAAGTCTATGATGATATAAAGAACCATGCCTGGATTTCGGCGGTCTCACTCGGTCACGTGAATATCGACGATCTAACCGGAGAATATGAATTATATGTGATTACCAACAAAGGCGTGCATGTACCCCTGGTGCAGAAGGTGCGCCATTCCTCTCAAATGACTGCCCCGGTTTATAGACAAAATACATATGAGGAAGCCCAAACTGATCAACAAGGTAAAAGCAAAGTAGTTGCTGGAATTCTGGCTTTGTTGATGGTGCATGTAGGAGCCCATCGCTTCTATTTAGGGCAGCGTTTCAGAGCTTTCATGTACATTGGAGCTACGCTCATTTTAGCTGTAATTTCCGCCGAAGAAGGTGCCCCATTCGTCTTATTCATGTTCCTCGTGGGTTTACTAGATGCGGTCTTATTTTTTGTCATGCCCACCGCAGAATTCAACCAAAAATACAATGAAGGCATAGCATGGCGACCAACTGAGAGGAAAAACAAAAAATTAAGCAAAAAGCAGCGCAGGTTTAGTTTCAAACTTTTGAAGGCTGCTGTCAGGAAGTTCGAATCGCAACATTATGAAAAAGCAGTTAAGCTGCTGGACAAAGTTTTAGACGTCGACGCAACGAATGCGGCGGCACATTACTATTTGGCATGTGCATTTAGCAAGCTACACGATATCGATGATGCAGTATACCATCTTTCACAAGCTATGGAGCACGGTTTTGAGGACATTCATCGCATCGAAAAAGATCCCGCGCTGAAATTCGTGCGCAATCACGAGCGATTTGAAGGATTTCGGAAGACATATCTGGGGTACGCTCCTACCCTTCCGCCTCCCCGGCCGAATCTACTTGATGATCAGCTGGAATTATCAACTTATGACAAAATCGAAGCCCTGGGAGAAAGACTGGCGGCAGGTGATTTGACTCCGGAAGAATTCGCCCGGGAAAAAACCAAAATTCTTAAGCCCGACCCAGTGAAATAGCCTAGCATCTGACTTTTTCTTTTCGACTAGATCTAGTCACAGCAACCTTAAGACCTATACAATCACAACTACCTTACCACTGGTAGTGCCTGAACGAAGCTTTCTGACTGCGTTAGGAAGATCGGCGAAAGGAAAGCTATGACCTACCTTAGGATCAGGTAAATTCATTGCTGCCAATTGCTGGATCATGTGGTGCATTTTTTCTACCTGATCATACAACCAAATCAGATTGAAACCCATAACCGACCGGTTAGTATTTGGCAATTGTAAAGGATCGATTTTAGGCCTGAGAACATAATTGTACAAAAGTCTGGCGTAGTTGGGTCTATCCGCCTGCGTTGTAAAATGTGCTGAGCCGTAGACAACCATGCGTCCCTCCGGAGCTAACATCTCAAAACCTTGCTTCAATATCTTACCCCCAATACATTCCAGGATCAAATCGAGCTTTTCTCCGGGTACCACCTTTGCGATGTCCTCAGAAAATCTCCTGCTTCTAATGATTGTGGCATCATAGCCTTCCTCTTGCATAATAGCTATCTTAGAATCGTGCCCAGTAGTACCAACGGTAAAGGCTCCCATTTTCTTTGCTATGCGATTGGCAAAAAGCCCTACTCCTCCTGCACCGCTGTGAATCAGTACTTTCTGACCTTTCTGCACATTTCCCAGATTGATCAAAGCATAATATGCCGTCATGGCTTGTACCAAATACGCCGCACCTTTTTCAAATGACCAACCTTCAGGCAAATTCACTACGTATCGTTCGTCAATGTTAAGATGTGTGGTATAGGCACCAAACCGGGTGATTCCCATAATCGCCTGCCCTTCACTATAGGATGAATTCCTTCCTGCCTTGGTCACCACACCGGAAT
>JABDLW010000832.1 GCA_013001805.1 Saprospiraceae bacterium
GGATTAGATAATCACCGGGAGGTACACGTCTTAGTGAAAATGTACCTTCACCATTGGTGATCGCAAAACTCACTATAACCGAATCAGCCGGATTCAAAAGAACAACAGTGGCTGTTGCCAGACCGCCTTCCAATGAATCGAGCACTTGTCCCGTCAGGGTGACTGGTTTTTCATCTTGTGCAAAAAGGGTCACAAAGGATGTAGAAAAAATCAGGAAGGTCAGGAGTCGTAAAAACCGCATTGTGGATGTATGTATCAGTAATTAACGTTCACCTCTGGATCTTGGACCTTCGCCTCGCATCATCCGCATCTCTTTCATTTTCTCACGCACTATGGCTCTAAATTCTTCCTGGGTCACTTCCTTTCCTTTTTGGGGCTCTGTAATCAAGGAACTGTCTACCTCTTTCAGATTGATTTCCTGTGCTGTAATGGTCCGTTCACCATCATTGATGTCTACATGCAGGACCAACCCGGGAAGTTGTCCGAATGACCCAGGGCCCAGTGGCACGGGTACCATGGGAGTAAACCAGGCAATAATCTGATTCGTGCTATCTTCAAAGGTAGCTTTCTGACATTGATACTGACCGACTTGCATTGATTCTCCAGTGAGCTTCCAGGCTCGCGTTTCCGGCTCACCTTTTATCAGGAATTTTTTATCCATAAAGTCCCGCTCCTCCCCCCGATTTCCTTCCTGATAATCCTGCCAGAGAATTCCTCCCGCATCACCCATGAAACGCATTCTCATCCTGCGTCCTCTGCCTGCTTCCAAATCAATATCTTCCTCAGGTTTTTCCAGCGCTTTGTATACCGCTTGATGGTCATCAAAAATGAGGATCATTTCATCCGTGCGAAACTGGGGCACCATTTCCTTAAATTGAGCACGATCACCCGTCATGCGCCGATGTACATCTACCGTCTCCTCGTAAAAAATTTCGCCACTGGTTTGGCTAAAAAGAGAAATTGTCCCGAGACTCAACAACATAATCCAGAATGTCTTCATGCTTTCGATCATTTTTTTCCAAAGATAGGGTCCTGCCCGGTATCTCACTGTTAATGATGGTTAGCGCAAGGTTAATTAAGGTTAATTGCCCTCCTTACTAACCTTATTGCCACTATTTTTGAAGTCATGAAGAAGTGGCACAAGGATCCCGTCGCCTGGTCAATGGTGATAAGCATGGTGCTTTTAGTGGGACTGGCTTCCTTTTGGCTAAGGGGTACTTATCACATGTTACAGCATACAATAAAAAGGCAGGCGGATTTTCTCTTTGCCAATGCGGTCCGGTCTGTAGAGGACTCTCTCATAGAATCTTCACTAAGTGATGAAATTGAACTGCTTTCCCGGGACTCCAGTCCACCAAGGACCCGATTGCTGGTACAGATTGATTCTTCGTCGGTAGGACGGTCCCTACCTCATGACACCCTTATGGGAAACCGGATACTTCGCAGACAGTGGAGAGAAAAAAGGAGAGAAAGAAATAAGGAAGATATTTTCGGAGCCATTGGTTGGCAACTTTCATTCTTAAATAATAATCGATTGCACGACGCCATTGCCAGGGACTCAATAGGCAGGGAAATTTTCTTATTGATCGATCGTCAGGTACAGATGAAATTTGCAGCAGTGGATTTCCCTGGCAGATATGAGTTTGGACATGGATCCAACACGGGACCGGGCTATAGCAAAGTTTATCATGATGTTTACACCGAGAAAGAATTTCAGTTGGCTGTTTTTCCCAATCCCTGGAAAACCATCAGAATGATGTCCTGGCAGATAGCGATTGTTTTTCTGACATTTATCGTTACCCTTTTTTCCTTCGTACTTACTTATCGCAGCTTGTCAAAGCAACGTCAACTCACTTTATTCAAGAATGATTTGATCAGCAACATATCCCATGAATTAAAGACACCCATTTCCACTTTAAAGGTGGCTTTGGAAGCTTTGGAAGGCTTTGAAGCTGGTCCTAATCCACAGCAGCGTAAGGAGTATCTCCAGATTTCAAAAAGTGAACTGGATAGACTGGCTCTTTTAGTAGATAATGTCTTGAAAACTTCTCAAGCAGAGAATACATTGAATTTCAAATTTGAGATTGGTGATCTCAATGCTTTAATTCAGAAGACATTGGATTCCATGCAATTGCACTTTGACAAAGTTGGTGCCATCGTTGATTTTAAAAGCTCAGCTCCGGCGTATTGCAGTTTTGATCGATTGCATATGACCAGCGTCATTTACAACTTAATTGACAATGCTGTAAAATATAGCCGGGATAATCCACGAATATCAATAGAATTATGTAAAAGTGGAACATTATTAAAACTAATTGTTGCGGATCAGGGAGTGGGAATTTCCTCTGAGTTTTTGCCCAATATATTTGATAAATTTTTTCGGGTACCCGGTAGCGACATTCATGATGTCAAAGGCTATGGGATGGGTCTAAGTTATGTTGCTAATGTGATCAAGCAGCATGGGGGGACCATTAGAGTAGAAAGTGAGCCAGGATCTGGCACCAGATTTATAATTATTTTACCAGGTGCTGATGTCTGAAACCAGGATTCTATATGTCGAAGATGAACCTTTTTTGGGTAAGATCGTTAAGGAAAGCCTGGAAAGGAGAGGATATTTCGTTCAAATGATTGACGATGGTAATAAGGCACTTCAGGTTTTCCGAGATCTTAATCCGGATATATGTTTGCTGGATGTGATGTTGCCTGGCAAAGATGGGTTCTCTATCGGCGGGGAAATCAAGGAACTGCAGCCCACAATGCCAATTATTTTTCTCACCGCCAAGTCTCAAACTAAAGACATCGTGAAGGGATTCAATTCCGGAGGTAATGACTTTATCAAAAAACCATTTAGTATGGAGGAACTGGTAGTGCGAATTGAAAATCTGCTTAACCTGCAAAATCAAAAATCGCGACACCATGCACCAGAGTACTATAATATCCGCTCGTTTCGCTTTAATCCATCTTTACTCGAATTAACATCAACTCAACAGACCATCAAGTTGTCCAACCGGGAAAATGAACTACTAAAACTCTTGGTGCAACATGCCCATCATTCGATCGATCGCCGCAAAATACTAAATGAGATTTGGGGAGACGATCATTTTTTTAATTCACGTAACTTAGATGTGTATATCACTAAACTGCGGCGTTATTTTAAAGAGGATCCGAATATCCAGATAATTACTCTCAAAGGGATTGGATATCGCTTTGTATATTGATATTAAGAGTTACCTACGTCTTCTGGTGAAGATTTTTCTAATCTATTGAAATTAGTAAAATATTGCTTCCATTTATCTTGTAAATCCTGATCATCCATATGATGAGTAGGAGTCAAACTAATCTGGCCCGGCATCTCCTCAATATAAACGGTGGTAGATGGGAACGCAAAACGGACTCCTATTTTTTCTGCCCAGCGAACAATATGTAATTGCAGTGATTCCCTGATGCGCAATTCATCATAATAAGTAGGAGCGATCATATAACAGCGAATAAAAATATCTAAAGACGAAGAACCGAAAGCATTAAAAAATACATAGTAATCATCATTTGATACTTCATTATGCTGAATCAGAATCTCACGGATACCTCTTATGAAAAACTCCAATTTATCTGCCGGCGTGTCATAAGTCACTCCAACAGTAGATGTGTATAATCTGAATTGTCTTACACCCTTGTTATTTACGGAAATGTTGGCCATGCTTCCATTAGGCACTGAGATGATGCTGGTATCTGACGTTCGGATCCGCGTTGAGCGAAAACCTACTTCTACTACGATACCGGCAAACCCCGACCCTTCGACCCAGTCACCTATTTGAAAAGGTTTATCAGCAAAGATCATCACTGATCCCAAGAAGTTTTTTACTGTGTCTTGCGCCGCGAGAGCCAAAGCAAGACCTCCGATAGAGACACCAGCGATAAGTGCAGTAATATTGAAGTCCAAAAGGTGCAGAACATGCACCAGGGCTACCACAAAAACGACGATCTTCAGGATTTGCTCCACCATCGGTACAATTTGGTCGTCCATCCGGCTTTCAGTACGTGCACTTGCGGCACGGAGATAAGCTCCGAATAGTTTTATCACGCGCCATACCAACAAGGTCAGCAGGACGGTCAAAATAATTTTAAACATGATCTGGATGACCATATTCGCCCTGGCATAGAATTGTAAAAGGGGAAAAAATAACTTCAGAACCCAGACAATGACATAAAGGCTTCCAACGCTTGCAATCTTGTTGACATGATTTTTATATTGGTCAATTTTATCAATCCGCTGTGATAGTCGCCGTATCAAAAGCCTCAGAACCCAGGCCAAAGTAAAATACAATAAGAGGCAAGTAGCAATTAAGATGAGCAGACCCATCAGCTGCCACAGTGAGACTCCCAGGAATTGGCTGCTTCCCCGGTCGGAGAAGAGACTCACCAGCTGGTGCGTACCCATAGGATACACGCGTTTATATAGCTCCGGAATGGCTTTGGTTGATTCCTCTGCATAGTGCCATTGAGAGTCCGTTTTTTCAAGATAGATTTCCGGCAGTTGATCTGGGAAGGGGGTATAAAAAGGTTTGTTGGAGACTGTGTCCATGTAATTTGTCTCGCGAGGAAGTGTATTCATCTGCACATAGAGCCCTTCGCCATCGAGGATACGTTTTAACTTAATAGCCCAATCCTTTCTCTCGCTGGTGTCCTGGCTTACGAATGGCGTTGAGGCCAAAAGAGGATCGTAATGGTCAGCCTGTAAGTAGTATAGATGCACCCAGATGGCATCATGAGGAGAAGCAAGTTCCAGTCGCTTTTGCAGTTCCTGACCCCAGGCAGCATTATAATGTAAAAAGATAATTACTGTTACTAATAATATATCCAGCGCTTTCTTCATATGGGCAAAAATACAGTTTCTCAACTATCGGTGGCCAAAGAACCCTCTTTCTCATAACGAAAACCGGAAGGTCATGAATTTGCGATGTTTCTTAATCAATGCCATTGCCGATTCATAGTTCTTTCCTTTTCAAATTTCTTAATTTTGGCGGGAAATTGAATTACTGGAGATAGCCATGCCTATAAGAAAAAGAAAATGTATGCAATATGGCCTTGCACAATAAAATAAATAAAGAGGAGCTACGAGAAACGATTTTGAAGTCTGCTGATAGCAGAACTACTTTGTCATTCTACAAATATCATCAGATTTCAGATCCGCAAGATTTTAGAGATCAGCTATTTCGGGAATGGTCTGGATTGGGTGTTCTGGGTAGAATATATGTATCGAGCGAAGGTATCAATGCTCAGATATCAGTCCCCAAGGAAAAGTTTTCTGATTTTAAGAGATCACTTGATGCCATTGATTTCTTGGCTGGTGTGAGATTGAATATAGCGATTGAAGACGATGGAAAGTCTTTCTATGTCCTCAAAATAAAAGTACGTGAAAAGATTGTCGCCGATGGTCTCGCTACTGGAGACCTGGATCTTAATAATGGAGGAGAACATATTGACGCCGAATATTTTAATAGATTGACAGACCAGGACAATACACTGGTGATCGATATGCGAAATCACTATGAGAGCGAGGTTGGCCATTTTGAGAATGCGATTTGTCCTGATGTGGAAACATTTAGGGATTCCTTGACCAAGGTCGAAGATTTTCTCAAAGGGAATGAGCAGAAAAATATCGTCATGTATTGCACCGGCGGCATTCGATGCGAGAAAGCAACAGCTTTTTTCAAGGGGAAGGGATTTAAGCATCTATATCAACTAGATGGCGGAATCATAGAATATGCCCGGCAAGTGCAGACGAAAGGTTTGAAAAACAAATTCCTTGGCAAGAACTTCGTTTTTGACGAACGTTTGGGCGAGCGAATTTCCGATGATATTATTGCAAAATGCCATCAATGTGGCGAAGCATGTGACACCCACATTAATTGTGCAAATGATGCCTGTCATCTCCTTTTTATTCAATGTCATTCTTGTGCTGCAAAGTATCATCATTGCTGTTCGGTTAAATGCAGGGAGTTTAATGATTTGCCAGAAGACGAACGTATCCGCCAACGGAAAAAATCCATTTTTAACGGCACCAAATTGGGCAAGGGCCGTTATAAAGCCAACCGGCATGGTGAATTGGATTTGACCTAATTAAATTATATCCTCCTGGTGGGTTCTTACTATGGCGAAGAAAGGAAAAGTTAAAAAGATTAAGCCGTCGAAGAAACCACGGATCTCAGCAGCTTGGATTTATGTCATACTCTTGGTTTTTGCTGTCGGTATTTATGCGAACACTTTGGGACATGACTATGTGCTTGATGATGCTATACTGATCACCGAAAATGCATACACTAAAAAAGGAGTTGCAGGATTAAAGGATATTTTTTCGCATGATACATTCCACGGTTTTTTTCAAAAGGAAGGGAAGGATCAACTGGTCACTGGTGGACGTTACCGGCCATTGTCACAAGCTATCTTCGCCGTATACTACAGTCTATTTGGTCTAAATCCCCTCGTGGGTCATCTGTCAAACATTTTGCTGTATGCTTTGCTGGTTTGCAGTTTGTTCTTTGTCATTAGACATTTTACAAGCATCAGTTTTCCGTTGGGGATGAGCCAGCATTTTGCTGCAGTGGCTGCTTTGCTATTTGCGGCACATCCTGTACACACCGAGGTTGTCGCTAATATAAAAGGGCTGGATGAAATCCTTGTTCTTTTATTTGGCATCTGGAGTCTGTACTTTGCCCACCTGTCTATGAGCAGAAAGAACGTAAGGGCTTCGATTGCTTCGGGTATTTTATTTTTTCTGGCTCTCTTGTCTAAGGAAAATGCCTTGGCTTTCCTGGGAGTGATACCATTGACGCTATTCATGTTCACTTAAAGCTCTCCTCGCGATATCATAAAAGCCAGCCTTATACCATTGATCGCCGTGGCCCTCTACTTGTTTATTCGATATCAGGTTCTGGGCCTTGGATTAGCTCGTGACTTACCGTTGGAACTCATGAATAATCCTTTTCTGAAATTTGAAAATGGTCAATATCTTCCCATGTCTGGGAGTGAAAAATATCCCTTGGTAATTTATGGGCTCTTTAAATTCATTCAACTACTATTTTTCCCCCACCCACTCACCCATGACT
>JABDLW010000833.1 GCA_013001805.1 Saprospiraceae bacterium
GCCAGAGGTAATGGTCTGTGCACTCCCAATACAACGACCTGGATGGTAGAAAGTGGAGACTGGGACACAAATATCAACTGGTCGGGAAATGCGGTGCCGGATGAATGTAGTGACGTAGTTATTCCGGATCAGGTGAGCGAAGCGATAGTCACGACACCCAATTCAGTTGACATAAATATTCATCTGCTGGAGGTGGGGCTAAATGTCGTGTTTAGTGTGCCTTTAGGTACAACACTTTCGATCCTGACTAAGTAAACAAGCTTGCAGCTGGTTCCCGTTTTTGCATTCATGAAATTACGCTTATCGTTAATCTCCTTGAATTCTCAATTCGCGAGAATGTAACTGATTGGCGGTATTTTATGTCGCAAAAAATAAATATCAAACCAATCATAAACTTGTCTAACTTGCCAGCAAAGTTAAATACATCTAAACCTATGATTTGCAAGAGGATCACTTTGAAAAAATGGTCGCCCTGTACGTTCAGTTGGGCCCTCCTTTATATATCATTTTTTTCATTCACCCCTGATAGATATATTCATCTGATTTTTAATCCAGGTACTGAATTTGCAGCTTTCGGATCCGAATTTCTGGAGCCTGCTTTTCAAAATTCTCTTTATAGTGACTCTATTGTTTGGTGTCCACCGGTAGACAGTGTCATTTCTGGTTTCACTGTCCCTTTTGACAGTTTTGAAGTGGTACAAGTATCCGGCTTGCCTGCCGGGATTACCTTCATGTGTGATGACTCTGACTGTAGATGGGTACCGCCAATGCCCGGTATTCAGACAACCGCTTTTTTAAAATTAAATGGCAACCCTGGCCTAAGTCCAGGAGGGAAGTATAAGATTTTTGTCAACGTCAAGTATTATTTTACCTTCTTTGGTAGTCCTGTAGCACTTGATCATATCGACAGTTCGCTGATTATTCAACTTTGCCCCTTCCAAAAGCCCGGATCAGAACTAGAGGTTGTACAGTTGGACACCGATCTCAATTTAGGAAATGACCTTGTGAGCGGTTATTACATCGGCACCAACGGAGTCACCGCAAACGGAAGTATCAGCAGCCCGAAAGAGATCGCCTTTCTAGGCGGAAATCATGTTAATCTGAATCAACCATTCACCGTAAATCAAGGCGCTGTTTTTTACGCGGGAACTTGTCCTGACAATTGATCAGCAGGTAGAGTAATTTAGGGAAATACTTCACATAAGACTGAATCCGGGCAAATTAAAAACTCGCACTGCTCAATTTGGATTGGTATTTGTTGTGTTAAGACTACATGAGAAAGGTATGGCTAAAGTCCCCATTATACTCTTCCTTCATCTATTCCTATTATCAAATATGATCTGGGGGCAGTCACAATGCCCCTCATCTGAGAGTCCGCTAAACATTACTTTCCCCACATCCATCGTAGGTAATGGCACCCCAAGCAGTTGTACGCAGTTGGCCCTGCAAAGTGCCCTGAATTCAGGGGGAGAAATCATTTGTAATTGTGGTACAAATCCAGTAACGATAGAAATCTCAACGCCTTTGTACGTGAGTCAAAATACGGTATTTGATGGTGGTAATCTGGTCACCTTAAATGGCAATAACCAGTCCAGGATCATAGATAAATCTCAGAATATTGATTTCACCATCCAGCAAACCACTCTGATCAATGGTCTCGCTCCCGGTCCGAGTGGCCACTTTACCAATCAATGTGGCGGAGCGATCTTATCGCGAGGTGGTGGCGTCCTTAAAGTGATAAACTGTCATTTTGAAAATAACTCGGTTACCAGTACCAACGGATCAGATATTGCCGGTGGAGCGGTTTATGTATTTGGTGAGCAACAAGGTATATTTTCCGGGTGCACCTTTATCGGCAATACCGCCAGTAACGGCGGAGCAATAGGGGGACTGGGCAGTGATATCATCATCGCCAATTGTAAGTTTTACCGTAATGCGGCATTAGGTACGTCCGGTGGTTTACGGGGTCATGGTGGTGCCATTAATCTTGACGGAGTAGAAATTGCGGCAGCCAATAAGATTTATTCGGTGTGTGGTAGTGAATTCATTGAGAATCATGCGGAAGTGCAAGGAGGTGCCTCTAACACCGTTTTCTCCGATAATGTGGGCGCTAAATTAGAGATCGATCAATGTTATTACGAGGGAAATTATCTGCGTGCCAGCAATGCGGGAAACGGTGGCGCCATTTTTCATGTAGTAGATGATTTGGCCGGGGGTGTCACTGAAATGCAATTTTCAGTAACACGATCCACATTTTATGCCAATTATTGCGATCGCCATGGAGGTGGTATCTGGGCGCTAATTAATGGACTCGGAGTCATTGAAAACTGCACTTTTTACCGGGATAGTACCATTAATACGAGCCATGGATTAGGTGGGGGACTAGCCCTACTCGCCCAGACAGCCAATCAGGGTAACTGGACGGTAAGAAATTGCACCTTTGCCCGAAATTATGCCGGTTTATTCGGTGGTGGTGTTTTTTCCAATCCGGCAGCTCCCACTACCTGGCAAAACAATATTCTTCTAAACAATTATCACTCAAATTCTAATCCCTGGGTAGGTCTTAATGTAAACCGGCAAATGAATGTTCAAGTAGGCACCAACATTCAGTGGCCCCAGTACCGTCCCAATAATAGCGAAGATACCAAAGCCACAGCGGCTTCCATTTTCACCGCTGCAGGCATCTCTGATCAATTGTTATTTCAGGGTGGCCCCACCCCCACTCTGGCACTTAATGGAGCTGGCATGGCAATGGGCACCGGTACCGGATGTCCAACCACGGATCAATGTCTCGCAGTACGATCAACGAACTGCGACCTGGGTGCTTTCGAATATGGAGCGACTCCATATCCAACTCAAGTATCTGTGGCCGGTTGGCAATTAGGGCATAAGCACTATATGGCCACCAATAGCATACAATCAGATGCCATCTTGATCAGTGGGGCATATTTGACTTTTGATTCAGCGGGAGAAGCCGATCTGTTACCGGGATTTGAAGTAGAGCCGGGCAGCCAGCTGGAGGTAAGATGAGCTTTCCAATTTTATTATTATGGATTGTGCCAGGTATCCTCATCTAATGTATACCAGACCTAAGATTAAGCAACAAAATCTTGTGATGGTCTGGTAACGATTTGACTCCTTAAAATCACTATCTTTAATGATCGCCACAAGATCGATGATCACTACGGTACGAAACATCACACTCTTAATACTCTTTTGCCTGCCTTATGGTGTTAACCATGCGCAGGACCTAAGCGAGATTTTGCAGGAACAGTTAACACAATTGCCCCAGAACCGGGAACGTGTGGACAAACTGACTGAGCTCGGAAAGGCCCTTCAGGCAGATAAGACCCGTCAATCCATTCAGCGCTTTGAGGAAGCTATATCCCTTGCGGAATCACTATCCTACGCCAGTGGTATCAATGAAGCGATCAAAGGCCTGGCGGTGACCTATTTTGCCTCCGGCAGGGTTAATAAGGCGATTGAGACCTTAGAATACAGATTGAACAATCTGGAAGCTGCCAATGCTACTACTTATCTTTTAGATTATTATCTACTCCTGGCCCAGATGAATGGTAAAAGGAAAAACCTGGTTGATCTAAGATTATACCAGGGTAGATACAACGAGCTGCAAGACAGCATCATCCAAGCCGAAGCCCAGGAAAGGATTGCCAGCCTTGAGGATAAACATAAAGAGACCACCACCGAGGTTATCCAGCAAAAAAATCAAGCATTGGCGGCACTGGAAGAACAAGAAGCGATCAATTTGAAAAGGCAATTAGAAATCTCTGAATTGAGGACTCAGACTGCGGAACTGGAACGTGAGAACTCACAGCGAGAGTTGGAAAGGCTTGCCCGGGAAAATGAGGCCATTCAGCTGGAAATTGCTCTGAATAAAAAACTACAGAACCGTAATCGATTGATCGTTCTGGCAGGTATTTTATTGTTGGTTGCGGGTGTGATTGTGCAACGGTTTCGGCTCATCCAACAACGCAAATTAGTCGAGTTTGAGCAGCAGAAATCCGAAAAACTGATGCAAATTGATCGATTAAAAAATCAGTTTCTGGCAAATACCTCCCATGAATTACGTACACCACTTCACGGAATCATTGGCATAGCAGAAAGCCTTCACGAGGGCCTGTACGACAATCATCCCCGGCAGCGCAAAGAGAATTTAAGTATGATCATCTCCTCGGGAAAAAGATTAAATAACCTGGTAAATGATCTATTGGATTTTTCAAAAATGCGCAATGACGACTTAAAACTTAATTTAAAACCGATCGATATCCGGTCTGTTGTTGATGTGGTTTTTCAAATCAATCAATCCCTGGCCACGGCCAAGGGTATGGTACTAATCAATGAAATTGAAAAAGATATTCCCGCCGCATTAGCAGACGAAGACAGGTTGCAACAGATCCTGTTTAATCTGGTGGACAATGCGATCAAATTTAGTTCGGAAGGAATGATCGTGGCCAGCGCCAAGCATGAAAAAGATTTCCTTGAGATAAGTATCCAGGATCAGGGAATGGGCATAGCGGCCGATCAGCAGCAATTAATTTTTGAAGAATTCAAACAGATCGATGGAGATGCCGAAAGACAACATAGCGGTACTGGCCTGGGATTAAGCATTACAAAAAAGCTGGTAGAATTGCATGGTGGATCCATTAGCGTGGTATCTACCGCGGGAAAGGGTTCAAGATTCTTCTTCACATTGCCGGTTTCGGCTGATGATATTGTGCATAATACAGAGATTCAGACGTTGACTCCGCTGGTAGCAGTAGAGCCGGCTGTAACCGCAACACCTCCAAGTGAAGTAAAAGGAAACGGTCACAACCGAGAGAAGATCAAGATACTGATTGTGGATGATGAACCCATTAACCAGCAGGTATTGAAAAATTATCTAAGTAATACCCATTATGAAATTGCTTGCGCCATGGACGGTGCAGGTGCATTGCAATTGATCCGGGATGAAAACTCATTTGATCTGGTCTTGCTTGACATCATGATGCCGCATATGACCGGATATGTGGTTTGCC
>JABDLW010000835.1 GCA_013001805.1 Saprospiraceae bacterium
GGGTCTTGTACTCAATTTTAAAAGGCAAATTCATTGTATGCGACAATAAAAAATAGGAAGTATCACTGGCTATTAGTTGCTTAATATCTTTATTTAGATGCTTCACGCTGGAGATAATGACGTATGAAACACCATGTTCCTTGCCGAGGGCCAGCAAATCATCAAGAGTGAACTTGATCATTTGTCCGTTGTGGACTAATTTTTTTCCATCAAAAATCGCAAACTTCGTTTTTGTATTTCCAACATCAATTGCAAGCCTGAGGCCCATGATCAATGCTTGAAATGACGGACACCGGTTGTGACCATAACCAACCCGTGCTTATCGCAATAGTCGATACTCTCCTGATCTTTTATCGATCCACCCGGCTGAATTACCGCAGTCACTCCAGCCTGGTCGGCGATTTCCACGCAGTCAGGAAATGGAAAAAAAGCATCCGATGCCATCACCGCACCCTGCACATCAAAGCCAAATTGACGGGCTTTAGCCACCGCTTGTTTCAATGCATCTACACGTGAAGTCTGACCGCAGCCCATCCCGATCATCTGTCGGTTTTTACTAAGTACAATGGTGTTTGATTTCAGATGCTTGGCGCAAGTTGCTGCGAAGAGTAGATCATCGACCTGAGTGGATTCCGGTTCATTCTTTGTGACCGTCTTTAGCATCGCTGCTGCCTGAACCTGTGTATCCGGATCCTGCATAATTACGCCGTTGAGTAATGTTTTGGTGATGGGCCCTGGTTCGGGGTATTTTTTAAGTCGCAGGATAATCCGTTTTTTCTTTTTAGTAAGAATCTCCAGGGCATCCGGCTGAAAATCAGGCGCTATCAGAACTTCATAAAAGATCTGATCGATGGCTTGTGCCGTTTTCAGATCGACTGACCGATTTGCAATAAGAATTCCTCCAAAGGCCGAGATGTTGTCACAGGCTAGTGCCGCCTGCCAGGCTTCATATAGTGTTGGTCTGATCGCCACACCGCACGAATTCGTATGTTTCAGAATGGCAAAAGTGGGCTCTGCTTGTTTAAATTCAGTCATCAAAGACACTGCGGCATCTACATCAACCAGGTTATTGTAGGAGAGCTCCTTGCCGCTGATCAGCTCAAAAATCTCCTCAAGGTCGCCGAAGAAAACACCCCGTTGATGGGGATTTTCACCATACCGTAGCACTTTATGTTGATGAATACTTTTCTTATATACCAGATCGTCACTATGCTGATTAAAATAATCAAAAATAGCTGTGTCATAGTGGGAAGAAACTTTGAAGGCTCTTCTCGCAAATTCCTGACGATCTTGTACATCGGATGCACCATTTTTTTCCTGAAGGAGTTTGTGGAGTAGTGCATATTCATCCTTGGATGCCACTACAAGCACATCGCGATAGTTCTTAGCCGCTGCTCGAATTAACGAGATGCCGCCAATATCGATTTTTTCAATGATCTCTTCTTCCGAACTGGTGTTTCTCACCGTATCTTCAAATGGATACAAGTCAACAATAATTAGATCGATCTCAGGTATATCGTATTCATCTAATTGGGTGAGGTGAGAGTCCTCCCTTTTTGCTAAAATGCCACCGAATACTTTGGGATGCAAGGTTTTAACCCGGCCATCCAAAATAGATGGGTAGCTGGTTAAGCCTTCCACCGTCCTTACTTGCACGCCTTGTTCCTCAATATATTTTTGGGTTCCTCCCGTGCTATAAATAGTCACACCCAGATCATCTAAATTCTTAATAATTGTACTCAGGCCTTCTTTGTGATAGACACTGATTAAAGCTGTATTTATCTTCTTGAACTCCATGATTTATTTATGCTAAAAAAGGTGTGCAAAGGTACTAATTTATCAGTACTGGTAGGAGTGCAAATAATGCCGCCAATGTCGCGTCCAAAAACGAATTGCAGATCAACATAAAACCAGAATTAAGTCATAAGTTATCTTTATTATTACCGGCATCGGGAGGCCCGACATTCAAGTCAGCATCTGCCGGGGAAGATTTTCTTTTCCTGACCTTTAGATCGAGGATATTACCCATTTGATAGCAGACCCGGCAGCGCGGTTCGTAATTGTCCTTCGCACCAATTACAACCTGATTTTCATCTTTTGATAATCGATACGAGTGGGTGGCCAGGTTGCCACAATGCGTACAAATTGCATGAACTTTCGTGATGTATTCTGCCACAGCCAACAAAAAAGGCATGGGTCCAAATGGAGCACCCAAATAATCCATGTCCAGACCAGCTACAATGACTCTTACACCATTTAAAGCCAGCTGTTGACAAACTCCAGTGAGTTCTAAGTCAAAAAATTGGGCTTCATCTATTCCCACCACCTGCGCGTCGATGGTCAGATTGAGCAACTCTGTGGAATGAGAGACCACCGTTGAGTGAAGGAAATTCTGATCATGTGAGACAACCTTTTCACGAGAATATCGCATATCCGTGTTGGGTTTGTAGACTTGGACAACCTGATCCGCTATTTCTGCACGCTTCAATCGCCGGATCAATTCTTCGGTTTTTCCGGAAAACATTGACCCACAAATGACTTCAATCCAGCCACTGCGCTGACCCTTAAAATGTGGTTCTAGGAACATGAACTTGCGATGATTTTGTAATTATGGCAATGGCATTTTAACATTTGTATGGCAAAGATACCATAAGGCCGCCTTTTCTGTCGTTATCAACAAAACAACAAGAATGGCAAACTCAAAAATCAAAGTTCTCCTAAAAAAAATCGAATCTATTATCGGTGAGGAAGAGTCGATCAGCAATCTAGAACTTGACTTAGTCAAGAGTTATCTGCGTGACGTGTATGTCTTGACCGATAATCTGGCTCCAATGTCTCAAGCCCCGGCATCTAAACGGCAATCTGAAGTAAAATCTTCCCCCGTGTCTAACCATTCGGTCACCGAACATATAATCCCTCCTCAGGATCCCGTAAAAATAAGAGCTATTCCTCCTCAGGAAATCGAACATGTTGCCAACAAATCACAACCGGCGGATGGCTTAAGTGAGTATTCACAGAAATTGCCCAATGGCCGGGAAGATGTACTTGGAGCAGAGCGGACTAACAT
>JABDLW010000838.1 GCA_013001805.1 Saprospiraceae bacterium
CCTCTAAAGAAAAACTACAGCAAACTAGGCGTAAGAGTCGTCCCCCACGCCATCGCCCGTCATGGTAGTTTTCTGGAAAGTGGGGTCATTATGATGCCGAGTTATGTTAATATCGGAGCCTGGGTAGGGTCTGGAACCATGGTAGATACCTGGGCCACCGTGGGATCTTGTGCCCAGATTGGCCGCGGTGTTCATTTGAGTGGTGGTGTGGGCATTGGTGGTGTCCTTGAACCCCTTCAAGCCTCACCAACTATTATTGAAGATAATTGCTTCATCGGCTCCCGGTGTATCGTTGTGGAAGGTGTACGTGTCGGTGCAGAAGCTGTATTGGGTGCCAATGTAGTACTGACTAAGAGCACCCATATCATCGATGTAACTGGAAATGATCCTGTTACCTTCCGGGGAGAAGTACCGGCAAGAAGTGTCGTTATACCTGGTACATATACCAAATCGTTTCCCGCTGGGGACTACCAGGTTGCTTGTGCACTAATTATTGGTACGAGAAAAGAAAGCACAGACAAGAAAGTATCTCTGAATGACGCTCTTAGAGATTATAATCTTGCGGTGTAATAATATTAATAGGATCAGAGTTTCTTTGATCAGTATGTGTTCAAAATAAATACCTTATGAACTTTGAGCGAGCTAGTTTTTTATATGTTCTTGTTATAATACTTGGAGCCTGCAACACAAGTAAGATATTGGTGCCCGAGCCTTTACCGATGGCTACCATGGAAGATACCATGGAAGTCCGCAATCTGGACACACTGGTGGTTAGCGGCGGTAGAGAAACGGAGACAGGAGAGGAGGATTCTGTAGTATATCATGCCACAGCCACTCGTAGTTTTGACTTACTCCACACAAAATTAGACCTTCGTTTCAATTGGGCCGATGAAAAGGTGATAGGCAAGGCAGTACTTACACTTTCACCTTACTTCTACCCATCTTCCACACTAATACTAGATGCCAAGGAATTTACAATTAATGAGATAAAAATCGAAGATGATAAAACCTTAGAATACTCCTATGACGATTCCCAGTTGACTATCATCCTTGACAGGGAGTACACCAAAGGGCAAGAATTTGACGTGATTATTGACTACACTTGTACTCCTTCGCGAGGAGAAAATGGCAGTGCCGCCATTACCTCAGACCAAGGACTTTTTTTTATAAATCCCCGGGGTGAAGACTTAACTAAGCCACAACAAATCTGGACTCAAGGAGAAACAGAGTTCAATAGCAGGTGGTATCCTACCATCGATAAACCTAATGAACGTGCTACTCAGGAAATTTTGCTTACTGTTGATGACAGATTTGTCACTCTGAGTAATGGTATTCTTAAGTCAGCTGTAGTGAATTCTGATGGAACCCGTACTGATCACTGGGTGATGGATCTTCCTCATGCTCCCTACCTCACGATGATTGCCGTGGGAGAATATGCCGTCGAAAAAGAAAAATGGCAGGACATAGAGGTTTCCTACTACGTGGAACCGGAATTTAAAGAGGATGCAAAATTCATTTTTGCTCATACTCCGGAAATGCTCACATTTTTTTCTACGATTACCGGCGTTGAATACCCGTGGCAAAAATACGCTCAGATAGTGGTGCGCGATTATGTTTCCGGGGCAATGGAAAATACAACCAGTGTTGTTTTTGGGGAGTTTGTCCAAAAACATCGACGCGAGCTTATCGACAACCACAATGACGGTATTGTAGCCCATGAAATGTTTCACCATTGGTTTGGTGACTATGTAACTTGTGAAAGTTGGTCAAATCTGACTCTGAACGAAGGGTTTGCAAACTACGCCGAGTATCTGTGGCTCGAGCACAAGTACGGGCGAGATGCGGCTGATCATCATCGCATTCAGGAGATTCAAGGATACCTTTATCAAGCCGCTCAAGATATGCATCCTTTAATTGATTTCAGCTATGAAAGCAAAGAGAATATGTTTGATGCCCATAGCTACAACAAAGGTGGCCTGGTGCTCCATATGCTCCGGGAACTCGTAGGAGATAAAGCCTTTTTTGCCTCGTTACAACTTTACCTGGAAGAACACGCATTCAATTCAGTTGAAGTTCACGATCTAAGACTAGCTTTTGAAGAAACGACTGGATTGGACCTTAACTGGTTTTTCAACCAGTGGTATCTATCGGCTGGACATCCGGTTATTGATTTCACCTACCAATGGACAGAAGCCAGTAGTTCAGTAAATCTGGAATTTCAACAAAATCAGGATGGCAGCTTGCCGGTATTTAGAATTCCCACATCAGTAGATCTATACTTCGAGGACGGTTCGAAGCAGCGCCAATCCATCGTAATCGACAGTCGAACTCAGACAATAACCCTACCTCTTTTATCCGCGCCCAGCTTAGTAGTTCTGGACCCTGATCGATCTCAATTGGCCATAATAAACGCAACTTACGATGAAGCCCAATATCGAAGAATCTATGATAAGTCAGCTGCTTTGGCCTTACGTACGGAAGCATTGGCAAAGATTGCTTCCAGCAACTCAACTGATAATCAGGTGATTTTAAAATCGGCATTGTCAGATCCTTTCTGGGCTATTAGAAATGCTGCCATGTCATACTATGAATGGGAGAATCACCCGGAAGATCACCAAATACTCGCTGAATTGGCAAATAAGGACTCACATAGTTCAGTGAGAGCAGAAGCGATTTATCTGATTGGAGAATTAGGGATTGATGACCTTAAAGATGCAGTTGCCTCGCGAATCGATGAAGATGAAGCATACCCGGTAGTAGCTGCCTCAATCGTGTCACTCAATCAGTTGGATGAGAATCTCGCTCTTGAGAGAATTAAAATACTTGAAAACGAAGATCAGTCTGATATCGTAGCGGCAATATCACTAATCTACGGCAGTTCGGGAGATACCTCTAAACTTACTTATTTTGAAAGGCAACTTCGGAACGTAGAAGGTCTTCCAGCCTTGGATTTCTATCAATCTCTGGATGAGCTTTTAAGCATCTGCACTGCTGATACAAAGATTACCTGGGTAGAAAAACTAGGAGCAGTAGCTACTGATACCGGTTTATCACCCTACACTAAAATATCAGCCACCAGAAGTATGATTTCGATCCTCAAGGAAGCTGAAAAGAAAAGCAATCTCCTCTCGGAAGAGCAAATATCTTTAGTCAGAAATAAGATTGATGCCGTTATTGAGAAAGAGGAAAATCCTCAGATAATTTCAATATATCAGTCCTTCATGAGCTCGTAAAAGGCATCGGGCATTCCGTCCTTGTCTTCGGCTTGTGTGGTCCTTCAGGATATTGATTAATTTCAGCCTAAAGACATAAATGACCATGAGCCTTAGGGAATCTCCAGGCCTTCTATTAGTAGTCTTCTTAATGTTACTGTGTCTATGGCCAGGCTTTGGTGATGTTTTCCTGAATCCAAACGGTTATCTATTTGCTAATTCCGGAGATGGCCTTAAGAATTACTTCAATTTTGGCTACTACTTAAAGTATGACACAGGTTTTAAGTTTAGCGCAATAAACTATCCCTACGGTGACCACCTGCTCTTCACCGATACACATCCCCTTTTAGCATATTTACTTAATCTAGTGGACGACCACCTTTTTGAGTTGGCCCCAAACAGTGCGGGAATCATCAACCTTGCTATTTTGCTTGGAGTGGTGGCCGGAGCATTAGTCTTATACTTGATCTTAAGGCATTACTCTTTACCAGTTTGGTACTCGGTCATCATTGCTGTTTGTGTAACCTTGCTTTCACCACAATGGGACCGGATTCATGGCCACTTAAGTCTCTCCTATGTTTTCATCATTCCACTTTTTTGGTACTTGGTAATTCGTTATGAACAAGGTAGGTCGAGAATCCTATATTGGTGTCTTCTCTTTTTTTATACCCTCATAGTTGGCGGCATCCATATTTACTATGTGGCTATTTGTGCCGCTTTCATGCTGGCTTATGTTTTTGTAAATCTAGTCAGAAACAAGGACCGTAGAAGTGTTTATCTCACACTGTCCCTTAGTGTGATTCTACCCTTGGCCCTCTATCAAACAATTACCATAGCAACGGATTTTATTCCCGATCGTCCGGATTCTCCCTATGGTTTTTATACATATTATGCCACTCTTGCGAGCGTTTTTCTCCCCCATATTTCTTCTTCCGCTGACGTGGTCAATCATATTTTGCAGCCAAATTTAAGTTGGGAAGGTCGGGCCTTTGTCGGAACACCTGCATTAATTTTTATCATCGGGCTGATTGTGTTTTATGCTCAGAGATTACGCCAGAAAGTTGTTGGCGCTCAGGTCGAGATTCCAACCTCACTTTCCGCTATTTTTTGGGCCTCGGGCATCGTGCTGCTTTTTAGCATGTGTATTCCTTTTAAGTGGGGCCTGCAATTTCTGACTGAACTAATTCCTCCCCTAAAGCAGTTTAGGGCCCTTGGCAGATTTAGTTGGATTTTTTTTTATGTGGTCAATGTCAGTGCTGCCTGGACATTCTTTCATTTATTTAATCAATTGAGAAAATCAGCACCTGGATGGTATTCTGTGGTAT
>JABDLW010000002.1 GCA_013001805.1 Saprospiraceae bacterium
AGTGGACAGTCATTAAATATTTTTATACGCTGAATGATTTTTGTACTATCAGCTTTACTTGTGTTACAATTTCCTTTAAAAATAAAGTGCCGCTCTATCCAACCCTCGCCACATTTCTGAAATTGGATTTTCTGATACTCATCTATGCGTAGTTCACAATTTTCCAGTACTAATCCATTACTGATTGTGTCGTAGACAATAGGGTAATATCCATCCACGTCCGGTAGCAAATCGCACGTCCGGTCTTTAAGTACGGTTTTACCCCCCTTACCCGCATAGAGCCCTCCATAATAGGATTCATACTTGCCAAATACGTCGAAATTACCGCTGTCGACAGCGGTTCGATAGTAATTATTGTAAGCCCAACATGATATTTCCAGATCCGGTAGTACCAGCTGTACCTCAGGAGCGGATTTATCTTCCACTACCACATCAACCCAGATGCGGGCAATGTTACAACTGGCATCGATAGCGAGTAGTTCGATCTTTACGGGTTTGCCCGGGCAGGCATCCTTACAACTAAAAGGAATGGCATTGCTCCAGCCACCTCCAATCTGCTTCCAAAGATCAATTTCTGCTTTGGTAAGGCTATCGGTTTCAAAATCACTGGTACAATTCAAATCATATATCGCGGCCGAAAGATCTTTTTCACCCCCAAAATGATCTTTACAGATATTGGTACCTATGTTGCACAATTCATATTTCCATGCGTTCCACAGCAGATCACTACAGGGCCTTTCGTCCTCCTTGAGCCACTTAATTGTTTCATAATAATGCGCTTCGATCGCGTCGATTTGACGGTTCGACTCAAGTTCTGCACAATAGATGGTGTCATGCTCATCATAACAAGACATAGAGACTGAATCACAGATATCGATACATGCTTCTGCCCAATCGACACGCCTCGCCAGTAGTAAATTTAAGTGGCAATTGTCCCACGTACCTTCATCAAAAACCGATACATCAATCCAGGTTACATCGGAAAATGCTCCTAGTGTGACCACGGGAAATTTATCTGATATGATGTAAGGAGCCCGCTGGTCTTCGGCGACCGCTATAAGTGTATCATAGCTCGTGTTATGACATGCATCTCGCAGTTTGATGGTAATAATGTGCTTCCCCTTTGAGAGATTTTCAAAACGCAGATGATCACTCCCGGGACTACCGTTTAGGTAATTTATGTGTCCATTGTCCCAGATCAAATCCACAACTACACTATCGGTATTGGTACAGTTGTCGATGATGTCGGCGTGCGGGAAATATCCATATGCCAGACAATCGTAGTCCAGGGTTGGATAATAAACGGTCTTGTAAGCCTTATTCACAGGGAGGCCAAAAACATCATCATGAAATTCCACGCTTACTTTGGCAGAATCAAAGATTGCCTCCGGGCCTACGGTGTCCACCACTTCGATGATTTGGTGGCAGGTGTCCTCATTGATGGCCGTCGGCGTTAGCTGACTCAAATACCAATATCGATGAATGGTGTAAGTGCCCGGACATTTATGTGAGATAAGGTCTTCATATTTGATGGAGAAATCACAGTAGGAACGTTCTGACCAGAGTGGAATCCCGTTGAAGGTTGGAGCCCCGGAAGTAAGTGGATTTGTAATGTCGAAAGAGTCACTGTCGCAGGCAATCACGGTATCGGGAGGACAAATAATTTGATCGAAGATCACCCTTTGTAAAAAAATCGTGTCTTCGCAAGTTCCCCGATTGCCAAATTTGTCAGTCGCACTCCAACTTCTTATGATCAGCGCGTCAAAAACAGGATCATTGAAGAGTTGCACCCACTCGTAGCCTTGCTGTTCCGGTATAATATTGTCCAGGCAATTATCCGTGACTGTAGGTATTTTAAAACTGGTGTCAAAAGGATTCCAGGCCCGGGGATCGTTACATAATGTCGTGTCATTTTCACAAGCTAACAATGGTGCTGTACCATCCTTCAGCAAAACATGACTGATACATGTCCGGCCCGAAGCTATGTGGGTCACGGTGGCAGTGATTATCTGGCCGAGGTACTCAATCCCAACTGGATTAGGAACCGCAACCTGTTCATTTAATGAGAGGGACACAGTAAAAGAATTGGCGCAATCAGGAGCGCCACCGGTCAATAAATGTTCCGGAAGAATGAGTTTTTCACAGTTTTGATCAAAAGGAATGCTCAGTTCACTAAAGCAATTAAAAGGCCGTCGAGCCAGATCATCGGCAATGGTCACCATAAGATCATTTTGATAAAAGCAACTTCCCACTTGCTCCGTACAGCGCAGCAGATAAGGGCCGCCATTGGCATTTTGCCAATCAACAGAGACAGTCACTCCATTTGTCGCGCCGACGATCGATCCTCCGGTGCCAAACAATTCCCAGGTGTAGG
This sequence comes from Saprospiraceae bacterium, assembly GCA_013001805.1. GTDB lineage: Bacteria > Bacteroidota > Bacteroidia > Chitinophagales > Saprospiraceae > JABDMH01. The sequence goes on from JABDLW010000002.1 coordinate 2,375, forward strand.
TGCTGGTTGGTCGGTTATCCACTGTCATGGTATATGAAGTCTGGCTTCCCGGACAAACCTGGTTTGATCCGAGGATTGGATTTGGTGGCGGACATGGCTGAGCATACAACATTGGGCTAGTCCCCAACATTCCTGCGCATACCAATATGCCTATCCAGATTTTTTTTATTTGTGACATAATACCATTTGAAAAAATTACTCAGCGTAAAATCATCAAATATTATGCCAAATCGTAATATGTATTTATCTTCTTAAGAAGAACTAAAGTATATTGAAAATATATAATATGAATGTGCCGCGGTATCTACAACCACCTAAAGTGGAATATTACCATGCTTCTTGCGAGGAAGAGTTTTGACTTTGGATGTCAACATTTGAAAGGCCCGGATTAGTTTGATTCTGGATTCATTCGGCTCGATTACTTCATCGATAAATCCTCTGGCTGCCGCCTTATAGGGATGCGCAAATTTTTCGGCATATTCCTTTTCCTTTGAGGTCATCATGGACTCCGGATCATCTGCAGCCGCTATTTCCTTGCGAAAAATGATTTCAGCTGCTCCTTTAGCACCCATTACGGCAATCTCCGCTGAAGGCCAGGCAAAGTTCATATCCGATCCAATATGCTTTGAATTCATCACATCGTACGCCCCACCATAGGCCTTGCGTAAAATCAAGGAAACACGTGGTACAGTAGCTTCGCAAAACGCGTATAGGAGTTTGGCGCCATTGGCGATGATCCCATTCCATTCCTGATCAGTACCCGGTAAGAATCCCGGTACATCTACCAGCACTAATAACGGGATATTGAAAGAGTCACAAAAACGGACAAATCGTGCCCCCTTCTTCGAGCTGTCCACATCGAGCACGCCTGCGAGTGTCATGGGCTGATTTGCCACGATTCCGATGGACCTGCCTCCTAACCGTCCAAACCCGGTGACCATATTCTGGGCATAGTCTTTTTGTACTTCAAGAAACGAGTTTATATCTGTCAATTCCTTAATCACAGCTTTGACATCGTAGGCCTGATTGCTCGATTCCGGAAGTATTTCATCAAGGGTTGGTCGCGATTCATCGGCTAATTGATAAGGAACCTGAGGAGGTTGCTCTTCACAATTTTGAGGCAGATATGATAAAAGCTCTTTAATGGCGTATAAGCAATCGGCATCGTTATCACTGACAAAATGAGTGACCCCGGATTTGGTGGCGTGTGCAGTTGCGCCACCCAGTTGTTCTGAAGTGACTGATTCCATAGTAACCGTCTTTACGACATTCGGACCGGTCACAAACATGTACGAAGTATGATCAACCATAAAGACAAAGTCCGTAAGTGCCGGGGAATAGACCGCTCCACCGGCACAAGGTCCCATGATTGCCGAGATTTGTGGGATAACTCCAGATACCATGGTGTTGCGGTAGAATATATCGGCATAACCACCGAGGGAATTTACGCCTTCCTGAATCCGGGCTCCTCCCGAATCATTTAACCCAACCAATGGTGCACCATTTTGCAAAGCAAGATCCATTACTTTGCAGATTTTCTCGGCATGTGTTTCAGAGAGTGACCCTCCAAATACTGTGAAGTCCTGAGCAAAAACATAGGTAAGACGGTCATTGATCAGGCCGTAACCGGTTACGACACCATCGCCCAGATATTGTTGGTCGGCCATGTCAAAATCTGTGGCCCGGTGGGTGACCAGCATGCCGAGTTCCTCAAATGTTCCCTCATCCAGCAAGAGCTCAATCCTTTCCCGTGCGGTCAGCTTCCCCTTTTTATGTTGGCTCGCAATTCTTTGTTCTCCACCAGCCTTGGCAGCTTCTTCAATTTTTTCTCTGAGAAGTTTAAGTTTGTCGTTCATCTTGTCATCTAATATTCGCCGCAGGATAATGTATGAAATTAATTGACTGCGGCGGATGATAAGGACAATTTTCCAAAAAAATCACGTAATTCAGCAATTAGCCAGAGGAACCTTCACAGTAGCAACGATGCTGCCCAGTTACAACAGCTTTTTTGGTAACTACTTTAAACGCTGATATTGAAAATCACCATTTTGGTTTGCAGATAAATCCTACACAAACTATTGATTTTCAATCGTCACATCATGCATTGGTTATGCTAATGCATAATGCGGGTTAAACCGGGAAAATGGACGGATTTTGCTGAAGAGCGGAATTTTTAAGGCACCATTATTCACAATGAAAAATATTCTACTTTTGCGATCGAATTTAATAACCAGTAAACTTGAAGACATGAGTGATCCCAGGTTAACCAGGAGGGTTAATGAAATGGAAGAGTCAGCAACCATCAAAATGACCCAAATGGCCAGAGATCTGGCGGCAAAAGGTCATAATGTAATCAGTCTAAGCATTGGTGAACCGGATTTTGACACACCGGACCATATAAAAGACGCAGCGATTGAGGCTCTGAAAAGAGGTGATACTAAATATACGCCAGTGCCGGGCACCGTTCCATTGCGAAAGGCAATCGTGGAGAAATTTAAACGGGACAATAATTTGATCTTTGACGAGAGTCAAATTGTGGTAAGTAATGGGGCCAAGCAATCGATCGCTAATGTGGTTCTCGCTTTAGTTGAGGAAGGAGATGAAGTGATATTATTTGCCCCGTACTGGGTGAGTTACAAGGAAATAGTTAAGCTTGCCGGAGGCACACCCATCGAAGTAAAAGCTGACATAAATCAGAATTTTATCATTACTCCGGATCAGTTAAGTAAAGCTCTGACTAACAGAACTAAATTGATTATTTTTTCTTCTCCTTGCAATCCTACCGGATCAGTTTATACCCGTACCGACTTACAAGCACTTGCCGAGATCCTGGTCAACTATCCCAATGTGGTGGTGCTGTCTGATGAGATTTACGAGTACATCAATTTTACTCATCAACACGACAGCATAGGCACTTTTGATTCGGTCAGGGACCGAACCGTAACGGTAAACGGATTTAGCAAGGGATTTGCGATGACTGGATGGAGGCTGGGCTACATGGGGGCTCCGAAATGGATTGCTGCGGCCTGCAACAAGATTCAAGGACAGTTTACTTCGGGTGCGGCCTCGTTTAATCAGGCAGCGGCTGCGCATGCGTTAAATAGTAACCTGGACAGCACCAATGCCATGCGTGCCGCCTTCCAGGAACGCAGAGATATCTTTGTCGGTTTACTCAGCGAAATACCAGGTTTTAAGGTGAATAAACCTACGGGAGCTTTTTATGTATTTCCCGACATAAGTCATTATTTTGGTAAATCTGCTAACGGCAACCTCATAAGCAATGCCGATGACCTGGCACTTTACATTTTGGAGGAGGGACATGTTGCTGTAGTGAGTGGTAGTGCCTTTGGTGCTGACGAGTGTATTCGCCTATCCTATGCCGCCTCGGAAGAATCTTTACGGGAAGCGGTAAAACGCATCAAGGAGGCCGTCAGTAAATTGAACTAATAATTTCAACGGGTCTCCCGGAGGGCATCTTGCTTCATTTTTGCCGCCAGTTCCGGCCCCAGATAACGGTCGATGACAAAATGGGCTAAGTAGATTAGCGGCGTGAGCAGGATCGCCATGGTGAATTTATATAGGTAATTGACCAACCCTATGGCCAGAACCAGACCCAGGCTCCACCCAGCCCCAATATAAAATGCAATAAACAAGACGACAAAACTATCGATAAACTGACTAATCAACGTCGATCCGGTCGCTCGCAACCAGATCATTTTTTCACCAGTTAATTCCTTAATTCGGTGAAAAACCAACACGTCCAATAATTGCCCCACCAGAAATGCGACCAGAGAACCGAAAATAATCCACAAGCCCTGACCAAAAACTAATTTAAATGCATAATTGTAGTCGGATACCTTAGCTGAAATCTCAGCTTGCTGATCAGCCGGTAAGGTGGGTGAAATATGAGAACCTGGCCAAAAATCAGCCGGGGTCAAATTAATCGCCAGAAATACCATTAAAAATGCATAACTAATGAGACCTACCGCTAGAAATGAAAGTATCTTCACTCCCTTCTGGCCGTAGTACTCATTAATTACATCCGTCATAACAAAAACTACCGGCCATAGCAAGACTCCTGCGGTTAGGTTAAAAGCAAGATTTTCTTCACCAAGTAGTGATATGGAAAAAGGTGAAAAACCCAGCGACTTTTCAAGCGAAAATATTTTCACTCCAATAAATTCCGCTACTAATGCATTGGCTATAAAAAAACCTCCGAGAATCAGAAACAGTCTGGTTTGTTTGTTCTTGAGGATCATTTATTATACATTTTATCCCAGGACTAATTATCGGAAATTATTTTCCCAGGTTCGTAAGGCCTAATGAAAAAATTTCACAATAGTAAAATCGAACACTACCGGCACCTAAAAAGTCATCCTGTTATACTTAGGAGGATGTTGAAATACCCAAATTGCGCTGATTTTTCCTACTATTAATTTATTATTTCAGAATCCTAAGCAATCAACGTGAGTACTTCAACACCCTCCTAGCTACTGCATATACTTGCCTTGGACCAAAATTTTGTTTACCGGCTAGGGAAGCAATACTGAATCCCTGCATACTCGCATTTAAATACGCCTCTGTTCTGAAGTCAGCCTGTGCACAACAATCAGTCAAAAAGCAGTGTTAACTCCACTAAACTAATGAAGTTCTATACTTTTGCAGCATAAAAACGCATATGGGAAAAATTGCAATTAATCTGAAGGACGGCAGCCTGGCATCATCGGATGTGATCGTAGGCATTGATCTGGGTACTACCAATAGCCTGGTTGCTTATATGGTTGGAGAAAACCCTACCACGGTCAAAGATCCGGATGGAAGCAGTGCACTTGTCCCCTCCATCGTGCATTTTGATGAAAAAGGTAACATTATCGTGGGTGAAGCAGCCAGGGAACTGCTGGTTAAGGCTCCGGAACGAACCATTTTCTCAGTGAAACGCCTGATGGGCAAAAGTTATCAGGACGTAGCAAAGCATAAGAATTTTTTCAGCTATCAGATTATTGACGATGATTCGGAAAGTCTGGTCAAGATTGAAATTGATGGCCGGTTCTACAACCCGGTTGAATTGTCAGCGCATATCCTGAAGTATCTAAAAACACGGGTGGAAAAAGTCTTGAATGCGAAAGTGAATCGTGCGGTCATCACGGTACCCGCATACTTCAATGATGCCCAGCGGCAAGCTACCCGTGATGCGGGATAACTGGCTGGTCTCGATGTGTTGCGCATTGTCAATGAGCCCACGGCAGCCAGTTTAGCGTATGGTATCGACCAGGATGGTACTGTGGCAAAGACAATTGCTGTTTATGATCTTGGCGGCGGTACTTTTGACATATCAATTTTACGTCTGGAGGATGGGATTTATGAAGTGTTAGCTACTAATGGAGACACATTTTTAGGTGGTGACGATATTGATCAAAAGATTTCCGGTCACTGGGTCAATCAACATCAAATTGAAAAGAAAGTATTGGATGCGGATCCCGTGCTGAGACAAGAGCTACGTTTGACTGCTGAGAAGGCCAAAAAACATTTGGGAACGCAACCGGCTTTCCAGGCCCAGATTGCGGGAACCTCCTTATCCCTGAACCAGCAAACCTTTAAAGAACTAATTAATCCGATCGTTGATAAAACCCTGGAGTCTTGTCGTAGCGCGTTGAAGGACGCACAATTGGATAAAACCCAGATCGACCATGTCATTATGGTAGGTGGTTCGACCAGAATTCCCCACCTGAAAGAAAGGGTGAGTGAATTTTTTGGCAAAAAGGTTAATGACTCTCTGGATCCGGATGAAGTTGTCGCCATGGGAGCGGCAATTCAGGCGGATATTCTGGCCGGGAACCAAAAGGAAATGTTACTATTAGATATTACTCCATTGTCACTGGGTATTGAAACAGTGGGTGGCTTAATGGATGTAATAATTGCACGAAACTCGAAGATCCCGGCGAGTCAGGGCAGGAACTACACAACCTCCGTTGATGGACAAAAGAATTTAAAGATTGCTGTCTACCAGGGAGAAAGAGATCTGGTAGAAAATAATCGAAAGTTGGGTGAATTTATTCTCCGTGGCATTCCGCCCATGGCTGCAGGCATTCCAAAAATCGAAATTTCTTTTATCATCGATGCGGATGGTATTTTAAAAGTACGTGCCAAGGAATTAAGGTCCGGAGTTTCCCAACAGATTGAAATAAAATCAGCCTATGGTATAAGCGAAGAAGAAATGGGAAGGATGCTCCTGGAATCATTGCAACATGCACAGGAAGATATAGCGGAAAAAGCATTACGGGAGGCAATCAACGAGGCAAATCATGTGATCCATTCTACGGATAGATTCCTTGGTCAAAATGAAGAAATTTTGACACAAGAAGAAATTTATGAATTGAAGAAATTAAGGGAGGCACTGCATGCATCGCTGTCATCTCAAGATAAGAACAAGATCGAAAAAAGCATGCAAGTCCTAAATGCCTATGCCGAGCCCATTGCCCATCGTGCGCTGGACTACCAGATCCGTGGCGCTATGAAGGGTAAGAGCATTGAATGAGACCAGATGAGCATAATTAAGAAATTCATATGGGTACCCCTCATCATGTTTCACCTCATGCCCCTGTGCTGCCAGGAAGATGGTGAACTGCGCCATGAAATTGAAAAAATCATACGTTATGATACCGATGTGCTGGATGGACGTACAGTCGGATTTATTCTCGGGGTGGTGG
>JABDLW010000007.1 GCA_013001805.1 Saprospiraceae bacterium
GCACCACCCCAATCACCAAAGCCACCATAACCATCCAAGAAGGAGTAGGCAGCTATTAAAGTTGCCTCAACGCCAGCCTGGTTCCCCAGAGTACCTTCATCAAGTACACCTTGGGCTGGTCCATCTAGGAATTCCTTTTTACATGCGTAAAGAAGAACTACTGACAGCATACAGATAAAAAGATATTTTATTGATTTCATTGCTCTTTTTTCTTTTGTTAAATATTGATTAGAAGGTGGCGCTTATCCCAAACAGGAAGATTTTATTCGTTGGATACGTTCCTCGATCGATACCGGAGGATTGATCCGTTACGTCGACACCGTTCACAGTTCTCGTTACAGCTGGTAGTGCCGGATCAATGTTTGAGTAACCTGTTATGGTAAAGACATTCTCCGCCTGTACATATAATCTGAGTTTAGAAAAACCCGCTCTGCTCAACATACCAGCGGTAGGTAAGGTGTATCCTAACTGGATATTTTTAGCCCGCAGATACGATCCGTCTTCGACATAAAAGTCACTGGCCGTGCTACTGAACTGATCATTTTGATCCAGTCGTGGAATAGAGGCGTTGGTACGTTCTGCTGTCCAGCTATCGGTCAGTAATTCTTCCCGAACATTCGTGCTAAACAATCTGAAAATGGTAAATTCCTTGGTAATGTCAAAAATTTCATTTCCAATACTTGCAAAGAGAAAAATATTGGCATCAAAATTCTTATAAGCAAATCCCAAACCGAGACCCGCCGTCAAATCCGGATGATAATTTCCGATGTTTACCTTGTCTTCCGCATTGACCATGCCATCACCATTGGAGTCTACAAACCGCAAGCGTCCCGGAGCAGCTCCATCCTGAGTAGCATGTGCTTCAACTTCTGCCTGACTTTGGAAGATTCCATCGGTTTTAAGACCAAAGAAAGATCCGATTGGACTGCCTATTTCATTGATCACAATATTTCCGAGTCGTCCACCAAATCCACCCAGAAAGAAATCCTGCTCTCCGTCAATACTGATGATTTCATTTTTATAGTGTCCCAGGTTCAGATCGGTGTTGAATCTGAAGTCTGATCCAATTCGTCCATTATAGGCCAAGGAAAGATCCCAACCTTTATTTTGCATCTCCCCAATATTTACAAAAGGTGGACTGGCATTACCAGCCGTAGCGGGCAAAGTCGGCGCAAATATTAATCCATCGACCGACCGTTGATAGACATCAAATACTACTTGTACCTTCCCTTGAATTAACGAAGCATCAAAACCCACATTGGTAGAAACATTTTCTTCCCATTTTAGGGCCGGATTTCCAATTGAGGTCAATACATAACCAGCTGCGAGACTTGATCCGTTACCGTTAATATTATAAAATGAACTATTCGTTCCTCCACCAAATTGGTCAAATACCCTACCGGTAGGTACTTGCTGATTTCCTGTTACACCCCAACCACCACGAATTTTCAAATCGTCAAGCCAGGAGATATTTTGCATGAAAGACTCTCCGGATACTCGCCATCCGGCGCTAAAGGCTGGAAAAACTCCATAACGATTTTCCGGCCCAAATCGCGAAGATCCATCCCGTCTCACGGTGGCACTTACGTAATATTTATCATTAAAACCATAGTCAATCTTACCAAATAGGGAGACAATGGAACTAAATCCTCCATTACTGAACACACCCCGGGTATTGGGATCTGCCAATGCACTTTGAATGTACCAGGCATTGATGTCGTCGGTCACATATCCGCTGATATTTCCTTCAAGAAACGTATTCTCATTTCTGATACTCTCATAACCTCCGATCACCGTGAAATTATGCCTGTCAGCAAAAGATCTGGTATAATTAAGCGTATTGGTCCAGGTCCAGGTGATGCCTTCAAAATTGTTTTCCGTCAAACCATAGATGGTTGTTGGTTCACTATTTTCATAAGATGGGAATTGAAACCTTTTATCCTTATTGGCATCGTACTGTATCCCAAAACTGGTGCGGGCTGAAAGACCGTCAAGAATCTGTACTTCAGCAAATACGTTTCCAAGCAGTCGATTGCCGGTGAATACGTTGTCTTTATCTTTTTCTAAAATGGCAATGGGATTACTGGCATTTCCCAGGGAGTTGGCTTTAGCACCACCGTACCAGGAACCCACATCATATACGGGAATGATTGGTTGCGCTTTAATGATATTGCCAATGAAGGTGCCTTCACCCTGATTTCCAAAACCACCATCTACATTTTGAGCCCGGGCAAAAGACAAGTTTTCTCCAAACGTAAACCGGCCAGATTTGAATTGACTGTTGGCGCGGAATGAATATCTTTTCCACCAGGTATTTTTTGCCGTCCCATCCTGGTCAAAATACCCTGCTGAAATATTGTAGGTGCTTGATTCATTTCCACCACTGATACTCAGGTTGTGATTATGCACCGGTGAAGGATCAAATACCTCATCCCACCAGTTGGTACCCGGACTGGCTCTGATGATCAGATTGTCGGGAAAAGAGTAGGTACTCTCATCGACCGACTGGGTCTGATTAGTTCCATCATTCGGCCAAATATATTGTGGAATGGTGGGATTGTCAGGATTACCGTAGATATTCGTTGGCACATCAATGCCTGCGTTGCGATGGCTCTGTATTACCACCTGAGCATAATCCAGGGGATCCGTTAGCAAATAAGAATCCATTCCTTTGACCGGACTTTGCACTCCAATTGACGCATCATAACTGACTGTTGCCTTGCCAACCTGTCCTCTCTTCGTTGTGATAATGATCACACCATTGTTAGCTCTTGCTCCATAGATTGAAGCCGAAGATGCATCCTTCAGCACCTGCATGGATTCGATGTCATTAGGATTAATTAAGTTGTTAAATCCATCTTGTACCGGAACTCCATCGATAATGTAGAGGGGATCGTTGTTACCGAAAGAGCTCACACCACGAACTCTAACTGTTGACCGACTTCCGGGAGCACCGCCCGTGCTTACAGTCAAGCCCGCTGCCCGACCTTCAAGCTGCTGCAGGAAGCTGGAACCGGTCACATTCTTCATTTCGTCTGTATTAACCACTGAGACTGCTCCTATAATGTCTCTTTTTCTTTGACTGGAGTACCCGGTAACGACAATTTCGTCTATCAATACTCCTTCCTCTAGTGTAATATTGAGGGTAGTCTGATCACCTATAGTGATCTCCTGGTTTGTGTAGCCGGTAAATGAAACATCTAATATGCTTCCCGGCTCAACTTCCAGAGTAAATGCTCCGTCTAGATCTGTGACTGTTCCCACGGTAGTGCCTTTGACTAAAATGGTGGCACCGATCAGAGGCTGACCATTTACATCAACGACTGTTCCCGTTATGGTTCTGGATTGACCAAACAAGGTCAAAGTGGACAATAGGCATAAAGTGAGCATGCCCATTACTTTCTTAGTGAAGTAGCAGTAGCCTTTCATTTCTTTTCTGAATCTTTAGAAAAATCTATAAATCAAATTCCCTTAAAAACGAGATGAATTTAGCATTTTATCGGATAATTCAAGTAAATATTTTGCAAATCATCATTTTTTTGATGTAAAGTGAGCTTTAGAAGAACTGGCAGCAATATTTATTCGGCCTTTTTCTTGACGTATAATCACTGTTGTAAACTTACCGAAAGTACAATATCATTGTTCCTGGCAATCAGCAGTTTATCCTTACCTGTCTTACGGTTTGACAAAACGACTGCATCTCTGACCTGGCCTTCGATAAAGAGTCCTTTTCCCGACGGGCGAAAGGCCTGGTAGGCACCTTTATCATCTCTCTGCAAAATCAAACCTTTATTTCCATCCTGGCGTCCTATCTCCGGTTTAAGTCCGTACT
>JABDLW010000020.1 GCA_013001805.1 Saprospiraceae bacterium
TCTTCCCAATCATCTCCAGGCTACCAGGAGAACCGATTAATAAATTGTGCTGCATCCCATCATTGTTTGAAAAAACACCTCTACATTTTTTTGTGGATCAAGGCTTAATATAAAATATGCGTTAAGAAAGTCTTTTCGCTGTTATAAAAAATGGTTAAAGTAAGTAATTGAGAATTAAAATGCTCAAAGCTTCTGTTTTATGTAGTAAAGCAGCAAGCGATGAGAACAATAAAATTTAAAGGGATCCTAATTCCAGGACTCATAGCAATACTTCTAAGCAGTTGTGCCAGCACTGCTGGTGATCAACTGGTTAAGCGCCCTGATGTGGACCAGCAACGTATTATTGAGCATCCAACCTCTCTTCGTGATTTCCTGGTAAAGGCCGGTGTCACCATCGACTATCAATCCGGAGTTCCGATCATCAAGGGCGGATATCCTCTTTACGTAGTGGATGGTGTGCGTATGGGCCACGATTATTATCAGGTAGCGAGGACAGTAAATGTCAATGACATTGCTTCAGTGGAAGTAGTTAGGAGCACTGCTCAGGCATTGATCTATGGCCGTGATGCAGGAAACGGGGTGATCTTGATTAAAACCAAAGTTGGTGTGTAGCGTTCTTAATCATCTCAGTGATTTGCCAGGTTGATTAAGATTATTACCCAAATAGACAGCAATCATTTCAAGAGGTTTTTTTTTGATTCAATTTAGAGCTGAATTTTAATTTTTTTGACACTCTAAATGTAATGTAATGGAAGAATCGAAGGTGCCCGAAACAGGATGTTGTACCCGCTTCAATCCCGATCCCTGGAATGAAAAAAATGTCGATTTCGCCGGCAAACATTTTATCAAAGATCACGTCACGAGTTTCTTTCACCTACCCTTGAATTTTGGTAGTGTCATGCGGAGAAATATTAAGAAGATCGAAGCGGCTGATGCAATGCCAAAAGAACAGATTGTCTTGTCAGATGAGAAATCCCCCTGGGGATCAGATGTGTATATTGCTGTCACTAAAGAAGTGCCAGCTGCCGAGATGGTTGAAGTACCTGGAAATTTCTTTGCCAGGGTTTTTACCGGACCTTATCAAAATATGCGCAATTATATCAACGAAATGAAGACCACATTAAAGGATAGGACCAGGAAAATAGGTAAGTTATATTTCTACTATCCGTATTGTCCCAAGTGCGCCAAGGCTTATGGTAAAAACTATATTGTCATTTTAGGCCAGGTGTAGGATTAGGTGAATGAATGACAACATAGGAAATCAATTGCCTGAGCTATGATCTAGTTCTTTTTGTGACGCTGTATTTAATCAATTTTACTGATGAGCCATCACATTTTTCAAGAGGAATACATAATCCTGATAGTCCCCATTGGCTGCTTCTTCAAAGCATACCAGATATTGGCCAGGTATGATGATTCCCTGATCATCTCTTGCCTCATAAATTCTGCAAGCATGTTCTGCATGGTCAGGAAATAAAAGAGCATTCCATTTATCTTCAGAATAGGCCACATGGGACGGACTGGTCGTGAACAGGCCGAAAGGTGCATCACCCGGGTCGAAACTAGATGTGCCCTTCTCAAGTCCCGGAAATAAAGTCTGATGCTCGGGATAGGTTTTGGTACCTGAAAGAACACCGACCTCGTTTAACACCGGTTTAGTATCGTCAACGAGATAGTAACCAAACGGTAAGTGAAAGGAAGGACTATACCTGGCCAAGGGTATGATCTCCACTTTCTCTGCCTGTTTTTTTATGAATAACTGTTGAGCTAACTCGTCTCCCTGTAGATCTGAATTCAGGTGATTCGCCAAAGTCTGCCAACCCAGGTCGACTTTATATCCAAGAGTTTGCATTACATCTGCCAGAGGTGGCTCATTTTTGCCCTCTAGAGCTTTGGTCGATAAACCTCTTAATGAGTAGGTCAGTGCTACCTGCTTACTTAATGTCACTTTTAATTGGGCTTCCGCTATTCCAATAAATTCAAAATCAGGCTTGAATAGAACCTCGAGATGGATGGAATCACTCCCTTCGGTATTTACGGTTTTGTCACTGGCGATACTAAAATATCGCGCTTGAGGCCCTATTATTTTTATATCCGGGTTTTCGGGTTTTTCCCCTTCACTAGTAAAAGACAATATGCCCGGTTTGCTGTTTTCACCTCGTATGGAAGATAACGCTACATGCGTTGCAGTGATATTACGAACTGCCTCCTGGCCATAGATAATGCTATAGTTGACAAGTAGGACCATTGCGAGGTTAAAAATCTTTATCAGGACTCGTTCCATTCTCTTATCAAAGTTTAGCATTTATAAAATTGATTTATCGGGAAATATATCCTCGCTTATCTTTCCCATCCAAGATATGAATTCCGTGAACATTTTTGCCTATCGATAATTCTGGCAAGAACAGATAACTGAAGATCTCTTTAATGTCAGAAATGCAGGAAAAAAAGTCATTAAGAGAGGCGGCCCAGCGAGAATAAAAGGTGCGAAGTCTAAATCTTAGTGTGGAATGGATATGGGAAATTGCTATGAATAGTCTGGGTCTCCCGTATCCCTTATTAACAGAATTTTAACCTACGGATCTATGTAATACTAGTTTAATAACCGTCATCTTAGTGGATCAATAGCTAAGTATTTAGCAAACCTGGGGGAGGCTAACCTAAAATTGACGTTAATGAAAAGAACCATTACATTTTGCATTTTTATTGCCATTGGGCTCCCAAATCTCTTTGCCGGAGCCGTGATCGAAGATCTCACAGACCAGATACTGCAGATGCGTAACGGAGATTTACTAAAAATGGAATACAATTTTGCCGGATGTTTTGGACCTTATCATCACGGCAGCATAGAAATGGAAATGAAAGCAGACACGATATATTATTTGTCGAGTAGCTTTGATGATAAGGGAAAACAGCCTTTTAATCAATCGGGTAAATATCACCGCGATCAATTAATCAAAATGTTGAAAAAAGCCCAAAAGCAAAAATCGAATGAAGTACTGGGGAACACCATATCTTATCGCTTGATTTCAAATGGAGATATAGCGGTAGAAGGTGCCGATAAAATCGAGCAACGCCATTTTATAGAGCTTTTTCATCCTTTTTCCAATATATTCCAGAAAAAAACACCCGACTTGATTCCCAAAATAAATAATGGTGGGTTTGTGCATTGAGATGGATAATTAATTAATGATCTTGTCTAAGGCATGAATTACCTCAAACTGATCTTCCCCTTCTGCCCCCCGCACTGCATTTTTGTGCAGAAACACTTCCTTCGCTTCGTGATTTGGTAATCGAAATAAATCAAAATCTCCATCCCCTTCAAAGTCGGCCACACGACCGTTGTAAATGCCTTGGTCTGAAACCAGCATGGGGGTCCAGACATTGTTGCTTCCATCATTGAGAAAAACATAAACATCGCCGCGATCGATTTTCAGATTTATTGCCCTGGCCCAATTAATACCGGCGACCACATCCATATCACCGTCGAGATCCATATCGTAGACTTGCAAAGTATGGCATGACGGGAGCGTATCGGTAATGATATGTTCGGTCCAGGTGCCATTTTGATATTGATACCACGCTATCGGGTATCCATCGCGTTCGGAGTGACTTATAAATACTTCCGGAAGGCCATCGCCACTGATGTCACAGCAAAAAACTTTGGTTCCGTTTGCGGACCAGTCTCCCTCCTGATTGTGCCATTTTTCGGCTATCGAGCTGATCGTCCAGTCACTAGTGATTGGTGCGCCAGGGTTTTCGAAATAGTAGCCGTTGGCAATGATGTCAATAAAACCATCACCATTCATATCACCAACATCCATTCCTTCGTGCAGGTTGGTATAAGTGATCTTTTGCGCCTGAGTGAATGCACCATTATCACCTTGAATGTAAATGTTTAGCGTATGTTCATCGAAGGTCAACGCCGCCAGATCTAACCTGCCATCATTATTAAAGTCAGCCAGGCTGAGATCTTTTATGGCATCAGGGGCATCTCCGATCTCGTGTGGCTGCCATCCGGGGTTTTCGTACCAAAAGAGTTCCGCTGGTGCTCCGGCATCGTCCCACTCTCCCGTATGTTTCACCGCCAGGACATCGATATCACCGTCACCATCTATGTCACCAGTTTCCAAATCGCCCGCGGCAAATGTTCCCCCGGTGCGAGGGACCTCAGCAATCTTGCTTAATGTCCAGATGCCTGGCTCTTCTTGGCCACTGTAATATCCCAGATATCCTCCGGCACTATTATTGTCGATAAATACAATATCCGAGAGATTATCTCCGGTCACATCGGCAATAGTTAGTGCCCACCAATAACTGGCACTATCAATGATTTGGCTTTCAGAAAAGGCTAGCGCTTGATTTTTTTCCATTGTGCCAGCATCTCCTTCCGACTTGCTATCGCAAGCAAATATTATGATTGTACATGAGTAAAGGACGATCAAATTGATTTTCATGGATATTTTATTTGTATGGAAAGCTGCTTCCAATTCTCGCCAAAATACTACAAAAATTAGACTCACTTAGGTGTATAGGCTATACGGCAATGAAGGTCGGATATCATCTGAATTTATTCTTACGATCTTAGTCCAACTATACCGTCATAGAAAAAGTCTGCGTGGAGGGTTTGTTTCGAAATAAATGCATATCGAATGCCATGCAAATATTCCTGATGAATGGCCGGCCTGCTTCAGGAATACGAACACTGGATGAATCAATTTCGACCAGTCCGTCTTTTTCCATTTCTACCAGACGCTCGAGACAAGAAGTCAGCCGCTCATTTTCTCCTTCCCAGTAGGTTTCAAAATGGCATATCAGATTTAGAATGTGACGACGAATTAATAGATCTTCGCGATTTAAAATGTGACCCCGGAATACGGGAAACTCACCTGCATGGACCTTGGCGGAATAGGCTTCTACATCTTTGATGTTTTGCGAAAAGGAATACCAGGTATCACCGATAGCCGACATGCCCAGTCCTACCATAACTTTGGTAT
>JABDLW010000024.1 GCA_013001805.1 Saprospiraceae bacterium
GGTCATGCCCTGCGTAGCTTTGGTGAGTGCATCCGGGAAAACAGGAAGCCAGCGGTAGGGTACGAAAGCGGCAAGGAAAGCTCCGTTTGTGTGGCACTTGCTAATAAGGCGATGCAGACTGGGGAGGTCGTCAAGTGGAAGGATTTTGTCTGAGCCAAATCAAAGCAAAGGAAGCAAAGCAGGTTGCAATTGATAAACCGATAAAGCTGCATCATTACGTGCTATAGCAACCTGGAGCCTGCCCGGACCTCTTAATAGCGTGAGCTTTGACACAGGTCCACCTGCCCAAAAGCCTGAGGTTTGAGGCAAGATCACATCAAAGTTACCTTCACCATCACCCAGGAGGGTCAATCCATAGCTGGCATCGTTCCTTGTATGAGTATAGACTACATTGTAATTATTACCTGCCAGCAGCATATCTAAATGACCATCGCCATTGATATCGGATAAGATAGATGAATTAATGCAAGACACCTGAGCAGCGGCAGGTAAGGAGTGTTCCTTAAAGGCCCCATTCACATTTTCTAAATATAGAGAGGCAAATTGATTTGCCTGCAGCACATTGGCATCAACAAGCATGTTACCAAATACCTCCTCCACTGATTTTCCCGCGAAATCACCGTAATGATTGAATTTCTTACCTAGTTCCGGAAAGGCACGTTCGAGCTCATCTTTTGAATGCACCGGATAAAACTCATCATCAATGCGATAAGAAAGGACAGGAATCAAACTTTGATCGCGTTTGATCAGGTATAATTTCAGCTCTCGTGCATCAGAACCAAAAATCGTACTGTTTAGGCCTAGGTTCCCGAGGAGCAGATCTTGATCACCATCACTATCGAGATCACCGTGTTCAATGGTGTTCCACAATCCAATCATTCTTGAATCACGGACCCGGGGAGAAAAGGTAACACCTCGGTTCTCGATGAACATGGGTGCCATCCACTCACCCACAATTACCAGATCCAATACCTTATCATCATCAAAATCGACCCAGGTTGCATCAGTGACCATACCCGCAGTCAGCAACTCAGGACATTTTGTTGGGGTAACGTCAACAAACTTGCCGTCCTGATTTTCCAGAAGGTACGACTGAGGCGTTTCGCCATACCTATTTTTGATGTTACGACCCCCAACAAATATATCCAGATCACCATCCTTATCAAAATCAGCAGGCCTTACGCAAGCTGTGTTGATTGGTAATATTGGTAGTGCGCGCTGACCCGAAGTAAAACGACCGGAGCCATCGTTGATATAGAGACGATCTGTCAAATATTCCCGGACCTGATTACCACCTGAAGCTACATAGAGGTCCAGATCGCCATCGAGATCAAAATCAAGAAAAGCAGCATCCGTGTCTTCACTCATGGCATCATTTTCAAAAACCGGTTGTCTCATTTCCAAAAAGTGGCCATCGCTTTGCTGGATCCAAATTGCTCCGGCATAACTACTGGCCGCCCCAACAAAAAGATCATCCAGGCCATCGGCGTTGACATCACCTGCCGCCAGGGCTGGACCTGCCTTCGAGAGGTCAAATATTTGCAGAGGGTTTTGTAAAAAATCAGACTGCTGATCCTGTTTATGCTCGAATGAAATACTGTGGTTTTTTACGAAGAAACCAGGTTCTTTTGGCTGTAGGGAAGGTTTGGTCAGATTTTTCTCAGGTGAAATGGTCAGAGTCTGGTTTCTGACAGTTGTAGTGATAATCTGTTTATGTCCACCTGGCCAAATAACGATTACCGAGTCGATGGGGGAGGGCGTTAATCCAAAAATTAAGGTATGATCTACCGATGATAAAAACCCACGAACATTCATTAACTCCTGATACTGATATTGGCCACCCTGCCAGATATAAACTTTTGAGCCTAGTGTCTGGCTATTGCTACCAGCATCGGTCAACTTTATCCGTAAATAGTCTCTTCCAGCAGCATTGTTTCGCCATATGCCGGCAGTATTATTAAGCCGGTTTGACACCAGATCAAGGTCACCATCATTGTCAAGATCCGCATATAAAGATCCATTGCTGTAATCCTTGGTGCTGAAACCCCAGTCCAATGACTTGTCGACAAACCTGAAATCGCTTTGCCCCTGATAGATGTGATTTCGTGCTGCTCCGTCTGGCATGAGGGGAGTAGCTTTGTCCCAGATGGCATGAAAATCCTGAGTAGTCGTGTTTGCACTTACCTGACTATAAATATAGTTGACGAAATCATAGTTATTGGGTCGATTCGGAATGCCATTACTGACGAAGAGATCCTTTTGGCCATCCAGATCAAAATCAGCAAATAATGCGCTCCAACTCCAATCGGTTGCCTCAACTCCGGCCAGGGGAGCGATGTCAGAAAACTTACTTCCACCCATATTTAGTTGAAGACAGTTCTGAGCGTATTGATGTAAATAACCCTGGTTGATTTTGAATTCATATACCTGGGGAGGATCTTCTCCCGTGGATGTTTTTAACACCCATTCATCTGGTGGTCGCATATCCAGCGTTAGTAAATCGGTGTATCCATCATTATTTACATCGGCAGCATCCGCGCCCATTGAGAATTTGCTCGTATGGGCAAACATATCATGAAGTGATTCTTTAAATCCTAAACCGTGCTGATTTATGTACAGAAAATCATCTTCCAGGAAATCATTGCAAACGTATATGTCGACCCAGCCGTCATTATTAAAATCAGACACTGATATACCCAGACCGAATCCATTATAGGCCTGTATGATTCCAATTTCTGCTGTTTTGTTTTGAAAAGCACCATTTTGGTTAATGTAAAAACGATCACCCAGAAGTTCATTCTGAACGTTCTTGGCTCTAAGGGTGTAGCTGCTAAACGCGTCATGTGCGGCATGATTAAGCAAGTAACAATCCAGGTCTCCATCCTGATCATAATCAAAGAATGCCGCCTGCGTAGAAAGTCCACTAAAATCCAATCCATAGGTTTCAGCTGCTTCACTAAAAGTGAGATCTCCGTTATTGATGTAGAGTCGATTATGACCTTGCAGTCCACCAATACCACTTACCGTACAAACGTAGATATCCAGCCAACCATCGGCATTGACGTCAACAACATTGACTCCGGTATGCCATTCGCCATGGTTTGCAATACCAGAACCGGATGAAACATCAAGGAATTGGAGATTTCCCTGATTGATGTAAATCTTGTCCTCTTTCTGATTTGATGCAAAATACAGGTCGACCAGGCCGTCATTGTTAAAATCACCGGCACCAACACCCGCACCATTATAAAAATAGGGATAAGTCATGATTCGTAAATCTGGTGAAGAAACCAGATCGTTTCTAAAATCAATGCCACATTTGCCGGTAACATCAGTGAAAAGGTGACTTTGCCCGGTCTGGCAACCGGTTGATAAGAGTAAGGAACTTAGATAAAAGAAAACGAGATAGCAGAAAGCGGATTTTTGATCATACATAGCAATTGTATATAATACAAAATGAATGCCAATGAAATTTGAATATCTGGCAAATATGACTATATTTGTCATGACAAAATATGTCAATGAACTCGATTTCTGATAGATTATCTGAGTGGAGGCAAAGCCAGGGAAAAACTGTGCAACAAATGGCCGGTTTGACGGGAATAGATCAAGCGCTGATTTCAAAATATGAAAATGGAAACCGGCTGCCTTCGGAAAAGCACGTTGAGCGACTTGCCGTAGCTATGGATTTACCTTTACAAGAGCTAAGGAAACTCTTGCTCGCAGAAAAAATTGCACAAATTATTGAGTATGAACCAAATGCTGCGGAGATTCTTATTGCCGCAGAAAGCCGGATTGAATATCTGCGATCAAGTCGGGCATTGACAGTTTCAGAGATAGAACCATCGACATTGGCCAAACTTGAAGAGCTTGACCGTTTACGCGATAATTGGATCAAGTCAAAACCTAAAACAGGCATACAACTTGAAAAACTGAAAGAATATTTTTCTGTGCAATATACCTATGACAGCAATCGCATTGAGGGCAATACCTTGAGTTTACAGGAGACTCACCTGGTGATCAAGGAGGGTTTGACGATTTCTGGGAAGAGTATGCGAGAGCACCTGGAAGCAATCAATCATGCTCATGCCATTGAATGGGTCCAATCTCTGGTGTCAGGTAAGGAAGATTTAAACAAACGAAATGTTTTGGATCTACATAGATTGATTCTCAGGTCAATTGATCAGGATAATGCTGGAAAATATCGTCAGGTGCCCGTGAGGATTTCCGGTAGTCAACATATGCCACCAGAACCATATCTAATTGAGAAGCTAATGGAGGATTTTTTTATTCATTATCAACGACAAAGACTGCTGCTGCATCCCGTATTACTGGCCGCAGAAATGCACGAACGGCTGGTAAGTATCCATCCATTTATTGATGGAAATGGTCGTACGGCAAGACTCATAATGAATTTTATCCTGTTGCGTAATGGTTATGCCATGGTGATACTTAAAGGAGATGAAGAATCCAGATTGGAATATTATCAGGCTTTGGAGAAGGTTCAAACTGAAAATGATCCGGATGTATTCTACCATCTAATCATCGACAAAGCGCTGGAGAGTTTGCGGGATCATTTGTCCATGGTCTGAGTATGATAATCGAAGACTCCTATTTGCCCATAATTAATATTATGTTAAGTAGGAATTTTGAACGTGGAGATCCCTACTATACTGCTCCGTCCAATTGATTCATTTGGGAAGTTTTGCTTCGCGAGGTAAAGACAACTCAAACGTTGTCCCCCTATCCGGCTCACTGTAAACATGAATGCTGCCTTTGTTCTGGTCGATCAGGTCTTTGACCAATGTCAAACCCAGACCTGTACTTCGTTCACCGGTGGTGCCCAGCCTTCGGTCAAGGCTCAATCCGTTCAGAAGCCTTTTCGTCTGCGATTTAGTCATTCCAATTCCTGTGTCACTTACTACCAGGTGCATAGTTCCATTACTGCAATTTCCAGTGACAGTAAGGGCAAAATTACTTTTAAAGGTGCAATGGCTGATCCGGGGTGATGATGTATCCCCCATAGTAGATGCGTTATGGTAAAGTCCTCCCCCATTTCTAAGTTCTCCCGGTCCCATTGGCGTTTCCAAAGGAGATTGTAAATCCATCGAGCTGCGTCAATGCACTCACATCCTCCATTCGCACGACCTGATAAGAATTATCGGAGGTATCTGCCATTGGTCCAATAGCTCCGGAAAGCAGGGTAAGATTGGCCATCCGGTCTCTGGGACCTCCTCCACTGGGAAATCCACCTAAAACCACAACCGAATCGCTGATATTAAACGAAGCTCCACGATCGTCATTAACCATACCTATGCCCTCGTCAGGATAATAAGTGCCTTTGGCTACAAAAATGGTATCACATGCAGAGGCATTATTTAAAGCATCTTGCAACTTAGTAAAGGCATTAAACCAGGATGTGCCATTATTCAATCCCAGGGCGGTTGAATCCACGAAAATGGCCTCACCATTAACGAAGTAAAAGTCGGCAAGAACTTCAGCACGAAGTGCAACCGAAAGTGCGAATGTCGAAATAAGAAAAAGTAACTTGATGTGTATGGATATATTTATATTAAATGTAATATGAAGATATCCAAATTATCAGGAGTGCCAAGTCAGCCGCTCCTTTATGGCACTACTTTAACATATAATCTGCAACCCTAAGATTCTTGTTATTCCAATAACCCTCTTCTGTTTTAAACCCATAAGCTGAGGGTTGATATTTCCCCACTAAATTTACGTTTGCCTCCTCAGGCACATCCTCGCCCAGCAACCAAAAGGCAGCATTGACCAGTAAGCGTCGGACACCTGGGTTGAGCAAATCAGAAGATGATCCTATAGTCGAAGTAAATGATTTTCCGGGTTGACCTTCAGGCAATTGGTAGCTTTTGGTCCAAGCTATCGGCATCATTGGGTCATTGGGGTCATACTCATTTTTACTGGCAGGGTTAACATCTGCGACCGCGTCATCTGTATCCCGCATTCCATAAAAAATATCATTTTCATCAAAGTCGCCCCTGCGGTTAATCACCTGGCCCAAAATAATAGGCTGACTGTCGCCAGGTAGTGGTAGTCTTACTCCATATACATCTGTTGAGCCCCAAATATCACCATCATTAATTCCGTTCGTGATTGGAAAATCGCTAGAAGCGGGGGCTATCAAACCTCTGGTACTCTGATGTTTATGATGTCCGTGGTGACTAAACCAACGTTCTCCCAAAACTAACCTTCCAAAACCGTCTTTCCATACGGGTCGATCTTCACCAGAATAGTAATTACTGTAGTGTACCCAGGTACTGGTGCTATCCTTGATATTAAAAGCATGTGTCGCAGTACGGATACCCAGCACGGGTTTTCCACTTTTTAGGTAGTTGTCGATATGCTGCATCTGCTCATGGGGAAGTTCTCGAAAACGAGTGAAAATGATCATTAGATCAGCATCATCAAGGGCATCCAAGCCTGGAATGTGATGCAAATAGTTGGGATTGATTAACCCGGGTTCGGCCGGGTCTTGTGCAAATAAAACTGTGCAATCAAAGCCGTGATGAGTGCTGAGGATCTTTGCCAGTTGAGGCATTGCTTCCTCCGACCGGTATTCTTCGTCTCCACTGATCAGCACGATATTTTTACTGGCCTGGTCCGTGCCTGAATAATCGAGCCATTGCACGATGTCCGTTTCACTGCGTTCTCCGCTGAGTTCCTCCTTTCCCTGCTTGCTGGTGTCACTTGAATTGCAGCAAATAAAGAAGAACATCAGGAGCCAGATACCAATGAATGGACCGGTTAAAAATCGTAGGAGGAAATAGACCATGGTTCTCTTTTTTGTTTTATTCTAATCGTAATGGCACCTAAGTTAACTAATACAAGTATACATTCACTCGCAAAGTATGAGGATAGAGTTTCATAATTGATTTGGCTAGGATATCCATGAATGTGCAATGCAACTTGGAAGGTAGATTTCTAGCCGGAAATCCAGGGTAATAAATATCCCGAGGCCCAAAAGCCGAGAAAGGTCCCCACAGCATTTCCCAGAGCGCCTAGTAGAACAGCCGGTAACACCAGATCACTACGACCCAGACTACGTGCGAGAGCCAATGCTGAAGTCGCACCTCCCACATTGGCCTGTGATGCGACCGAAGCCACACTCAGATCAATCCGCATGAAATAGGCGGATAAATAGATTATCACACCGTGGATACTTACAGCCAGAATGACAAATAGTAATAAAACCGGACCCAGTGTTTCCAGCTCCTGCAAAGCCTTCAGATCGCAGAAAGCTCCAATCACGGCTAAAAACAGATAGACTGAAAACATGCCCAGTAATTGGCCGCCCCTTAAACGTTGATTAATGGGTAATTGAGCAATGATCAGTGCAAAAATGGTCACAATGATAATCGATGGTATTTTCCAACCCAATGACTCTAATTGCAAAACCAGAAATTCAGAAGTGTACAGGACAAATAATCCCAAAGCGATGATAATTCCCAGGTCTACCGGATGCAAAGTCTCCTTGTCATCTTCGATCCCTAAAATGGGTTGGTTACTATCTTTCATCAGCTTTTCCGATGTCTTTGAGACTCTAGTCATGACTTTTGGAATAGCCAAAGTAGCAATCATCCAGACCGTAGTCATAATATTATCGACTACAATAGATCCACCGTAAATAGCCCCTTCTCTGACCACATCATAATGCAGGGCGACGGCATTAAAATTTGCACTTCCCCCACTATAGGTACCCACAAACATCCCTCCTACTGCTGCATATAGTGGTCCAATGTGTTCATGGCCGCTGATCAGTGACATACTGATCACTACCCCGAAAGTCGTGCCCAGGGACCCGATTAAGAAGAGGATAACAGTGGGAATGCCCGATTTAAGGACTTCTCTAAGATTTACCTGCAATAGCAACCAGAAAATCGATAGAGGGGCCAGGTATGAAAAAGTAATGTCATATACTGCCACCGGGGCTTCAAGTGTGGACCCGGCTGGAATCAGGCCAAGGTTGGCAACAATTGCTGTGATCAATATGATTAGGAGAGCTGAACCCAAATGACGAAGTATCGTATGATGTACCAACCACTCCGAACACACCAGTATTATGCAGAGTACAATGATTATGAATATGGAGGAAGATTGAGTCACTGTGAGGTTTTAGACTTTACGAAGGCCTCGAAGGAATAAGCGCCATTGCGAGAGATCATTTCAAATTGTCGTATCAACAAATGATTATAAAAGTTGGTCTGACTGTTCAGTTTCATATAGTGAATCTAATAACTGAAGAGTCAGATCTAATTTTACGCCGATCTCATAAGCAGGAACAATGGTATTACGAAAATAAACCAGTAGATATGCACCCTGTCCTTCCACAGAGACATGCTTGATACTGGAAATTAAGTCGATAAAATCTTCCGTAAATTGGGCATCGATGTTTCTCTGATGCTGTGTATCTATTTCGTAATAGGCGTGAAAAGCCGAGGCTTGCGGAAAGAAAGATGTATTTCTGTGAAAGACCTCTTTTAACCATTGAATACTGCGTTTGGGCCGGATAATAAATGGAAGTAACTCTAGCTGATCATCAAATAATTCAAAAACAGTGGTCTTTTTCTTATGTGATTCTGCGTAATAAACGTAATCATAAATGCGCACCTGAATCGAATCAATTGTTCGCGACAGGATCCCCCTAAGTCTCTTTGCTTTTCTTCCCTGAAAAAGCCGGAAGTTTTTGATTTTATACGTTTGCAGATCCAAACGGTCCCGCATCGAGAAATGGTATCCTTCGGTTCTTGCCAATTCTTCCAATTCTTTAATTCTCCCATCCTTCCAAAAACGATCAATGATATCATCTAGTACAAAGGGCATAGTCAGTATTTCGGATTTCTGAATCTGATATTAACGAAAATCTACAGATTATCAAACAACCCCTGCAATATACCATCTCGTATCTCATTGTGGCAGAGAATTTGGTGGAATAGAGAGAAAAATAGATAAGATCCGGTTAATGTCAGAATGGATAATGCTCACTCATTTATAGGTGACCCCATTTTGAATCCCCTCATGAATGTTGTATTACCCCGGTGGAATGCTAGTACCAATCTTTTTGCCGATGGATCAGCACTAATCAATCAGTCTTTTGTCAACTTAGTGCAAACATTTGGTCAATTGGGTGAAAATAGTGCTGCCCTGGACGGAGCCAACCCGGCTTTTTCTCCCAATGAAGATATTTTGGGAAATATCCGAACAAACCCGGATCTGGGTGCGGTAGAATTTTTGGTGCTTTGTGAGACGGTTGCGGTGAATAATTAGATAGGTCTCAATGCACATTGGTATGATTCGATAAATAATTGGTCTGAGGGAAGATGGCCGGAGTCTTGTGATGCCGTGGTTTTCCCAAATGGTGTTTCGGTCACAGTGAACCCCGGGGATACTGCTCGGGCCTATTCACTTGAGGTGCCTAATTCAAGCACTTTGATCTCTCTGCCTATCTAGAGATACAAATTTCTAATTGAGAGACAAATATCCGGGCTTAGGATAGTGAGCTTAAAGCAATCTGCTCCCTAAAAAATATCTTGTTGTAGATCTGGTGAAATCGCGATGGTTCTTAGTGCAGATCCAGTATATCCGCAATTGCCTCTTGTACTTCTTTTGAAACATCGGATGAAACCCGTGGATTAAAAGGACCTCCTTCTCCCCCATCAATGTCCGTGAATCCACTCAATATCATACCCTCCAGGACAGCAGAGTAGTTGAATTCCCTGGCATCGCGGAAGCGCAAATCCTCCAATGGAGATATCCGCTGTTCGATAGCTAAGGAAGTAGCATAATCACCCTTTCGCTGGGCATTATTTATCAAATCACCGGCTTTAGCGACCAGTACTGATATACCGGAGGTGTGACCCTTGGCACCGAGTTGAGCGGCTTTGGTGCTGCGATCCCCTATACCCCAAATGACAAGGCCATGACTACCAATCTCCCGAACCATATCAGGTACATCAGCTTCTGTCGTACCCACCTTTACTCCGATGAAGTGAGGAGAATCACATATCAGCCTGATGATCTGTTTCTTATCTCTCGGCTGCCGGTAGTAATAGAGAAATCTCGCATCCGAATTTTCGCCGTGCCTTGCACTAAACTCTTTCAATCCCTCGTAAAGACCCTGTGAACTGTACACACCTTCCAGCGGCATAATTAAGTATGCATCCGGAGGGCGGTTCATTTTTGATTGTGCCTCAACCAATATATTGGCATTATCAATGGGATTAGGTGAAATTGCAGACAACAAGATACCCTGACCATCCATCGCATCGGCTGTGGCTTCGAGTAATTTATTTTGGCTATTGTTGTCCACCTGATTAATCAAGCTGGTACCAGCAATGCAAATGACCCGGGGACGAGCGTCGCTGAGATGATTGTTTTTCATTAGATAATGAATGTTCATTTGGTGAGCATCATAATCTATCTTTCCATTTCGAAATGGAATCAGTGGTATTGTCGTTACCGAATCTAGTCCATCTAACAATGTCGCCTTATTCATCTTGCTACAGCAGGTTATTTCGCTCAAAAGTAATCAATTTTAAGACTTTGTTACTTACAGACAGGGCTTCTTGATGTGACCTTGTGGAAAAATGGAATCTCTAATGAGGAGTGCAAACTTATTCACATGTCTCCATGTTTTTATTGATATCGATTTGTTATGAAGAAGGTACTTAAGTTCTCGGGCCTTGTGCTCATTTTGGGATTTGTCTTGTTAGCGGTGACGCCCTATTTATTTAAGGATCGTATCGTAACCTTGCTCAAACAAAATCTTAATGAAAACCTCGAAGCAAGAACGGATTTTGATGATATCTCGCTGAGTTTTTTTCGAAGTTTTCCCAATTTAAGTGCTCGCATTTCTGGATTGCGTGTCGACGGCATAGGTGCTTTTCATGATACGCCTTTATTTCACGCAGAAGAGATTTCAGTAGCTATCGACTTTTGGACTATTTTGGGTGAGGGACCAATAAGAATCACCAGTTTACAACTGGAATCTCCCAGGATCAACATACTTGTTTTGGCTGATGGAAGAGCCAACTATGACATTGTAGTATCTTCTGCAGAAGAGTCGAGTGACGAAACAAATGGATTGCGGTTTGATATCGATCAATATGAGTTACAATCGGCCCACTTACGCTACGAAGATCAATCTCTGCCCATGATTTTGGCGTTTGACCGTTTTGATCACAGCGGTAAGGGCGATTTTGCGTCGATGCAATTTGACCTGGTTACCTTAACTGAAGTGGAGCGTTTTTCCTTAATTTATGATGGAGTGACCTATTTCAATGATGCTTCTGTCCACCTTGGGGCAACAATGGAAATGGATTTGGACCAACTTCGGTACACCTTAAAGGAGAACAAATTAAATCTAAATGAGCTTGAATTGTCGGGAGAAGGATTTATCGATCTCAATGATGATGATATTGAGCTGGATTTATCGTTTTCCACATCAAAATCAGATTTTCGCCAATTGGTTTCGGTTTTACCGGGTGCTTATGTCGACGATTTTAACCAGGTACAAATTGAGGGAACGTTCGAGGCCGAAAGCCAAATTTCTGGCATTTACAGTGATGATCAATTACCCGCCTTCAACTT
>JABDLW010000030.1 GCA_013001805.1 Saprospiraceae bacterium
GTTCAAACTAGGTCAATCGTTGAGATTTCATCTTCTATTTGTGTCCTTGCCGGTCGTTGTATGCCGGAAAAAAGGGCTACTTCTGGCGTATAATTACATCGCCGTGATACGTATTAAACATAAATTCTTCTCCACCGCTACCCACTTGACCGTACATCCAGCCTCCTATCTTAATTTGCCGTCGTCCATCTTCATGTGTTTTCTCCTCACTTTTCATCATTTTCATGTCTACATCAAAATCTGTGTAAATCTCGCCCTTTGTTGTTTTGACTTTGGCATCAAAGCTGGCTGAAGCGGGAAACGTAACATCCACATCGCCATGATAAGTGCTGAATGCCATCGGTTTCCCTGCATCGATCGCTTTGAATGTCACTTCGATTTCGCCATGGTGGCTATCCGCTATTAAAGATCCGCTAATGTCCCGTAGATTCATTTTACCAAAATGGCAGTTGACCTCCATGGTGCCGCTTACATTCTCGACTGTCACATCACCATCATGATGTGTGCTGATGTTAAGATCAAATTTTTGCGGCACCTGGATTATGAAATTTGTTTGTTTTGAATGATCCCCGGATATTTCCACGGTATTGTCATATTCTTCGATTTGTACATTGACCGAATTATTATTTATACGGCGCAGACCGCCTTTTTCCAACTCTTTTTCTTTGGCTTGATCGTCGGATTCCACAATTTCCATCGTAACACGTACTTCCTTTCCATCATATCCTCTCACTTTTACTCCGCCTTGATGCAACCCCACTTCCAGCCGGCCTGTATTCGCGGGATTAGTCAGTGGGATCACAAACTCTTCTTTTTGGATAGTTTGCGCATCAATGGTAAATGCCATGGTTAGGGCGCAGGTGAATACCAGATATAATTGTTTCATTTTATTTTTATTTAATGCTTTTAAATCAATTTCTAAAAAATAGTTGAAGTGTGCTTTGTATGTAATCTACATTATGTCTTGACGTTGTTCATGCCCTATTAATTCTTAGTGACATAAACATCGCCATGGTGGGTGCGAAAATCCATCTGCAAGCCTCCTTGACCAATCCGTACATTTGTGCCGTCTCCAATCGTGTATTTAGTGCCGGTTTTATTTTCCTCCTTCCGGCTTACTTGAGTGGCTACTATTTGGTAATCAAAATCGGTGAAAAATGAACCGTGATGACTTTTCATTTTAATGTCAGCTGAAAGACCGGGTGCCATACTTACTTTTATGTCACCATGATGGGTACGGCAGGCAATACTACGCTCAGGATTTGCTGCAAATTCGACTTTTATGTCACCGTGATGCGCATGAGCATTCAGATTGTTACGTAAGCCAGTCAACACAACCTGATCATGGTGATTTTTGGCAAAGACTTCACCACTGATATTGCTGATGTAGAGGTCCTTCTCATGGGTGCTGGCATATAAATCCATTGCTTTGGGTATTTCCAACGTGATATTAAATTCTGCCTCCACATCAAATCTTTCTTGTTTGTTGCCACTCCAATTGTTCCATGGACTTTGATAATAACCCCGGCCATTTTCATCTATTTTAAATATATGTGTGGGAGAATGTATAAAAAAGTAGAGCTTGCCCTCGTGCTGCATTGAATCTAAATAGATTATTTCTTTTGCCTTTGCCAAGGCTGCATTTGAAGCGGATTTTAAGTTTCGTGTTAATGTAATTTTACCCTCCTGTGCATTAGTACCATTAATCGTGACCTGGCCGGTATGATTATGAACATGCACAGCTGTAAGTCCGGAAAGTGAAAAAATAAAGTCTTTGTCGGCGGAATAATTTTGTGCAGTCAGATTCGACAACATCAGGTACGCAAACAGAAGTGTAATTATGTACTTCATCATAGTTATTTTTTGTAAAACATCAGATTCAAAAATTCCACCTACAGAGTTTTAAGCGAGTTTTTTACATATATTTTCACTTCGGTTTCTACATCACTTGAGTTGAGTAATTGCTGTAGTGCATCCTGAGATCGGCTCTCGTGTAGTAGTAGCATGGCATCTGCCAATGCAATCTGAATAAGTGGCTCCTTTTGTTGGGGTATGGCTTTGATCAGGTACTCACGTACCACCGGGTGATCGGCAAAGTGCACCAATGATTCAATGGCACTTAAGCGTACATTGATATTGGGATCAGACAATAGTGCCTGATTGAGCGCATGTAGTACTTTTTCATCCGGATTGTTGACCTCTCTTGATGCTTGCACGCTCTTCAGTCGCTCTGCTGTTGACTTTTTGATATTGTACATTGCGGCCATGATTTCAGGTTCATCATTGTTGACCGCAATCTGGTGTTGAAATGATTGCTGAACATCAGGTCCGGGAATAACAAATTTACCAAGCACTATTCCCAGGAGGAATATAGCGGAGACCATAGCCCATCGGACCGATGGCAGCAAACTTTCAAACCATAAATTAATCTTCCGAAAAATTTCCCCAGGCGAGAAATCGGCACGTTTATTTTCCTGATTAAAAAGACTTAGACCCTCATAGAACTTTGCTCGCATGTTCTCGGATGGCTCCGGTAAGTGCAGGGTGCTCATCTCAGTCCAGAGCAAAAATTGTGCTCGCAACTCCTCGTTACAGACAGGATACCGTGTCACCCAAATTTCAAAATCCGCTGGGGAAAAATCGGGACTTTCCATTAGCAGCACCAGCTGCTCCAGGGCGTGATTGCAATCTTTCTGATTTTTTCTATCCTCTTCCATCGAAGTTTTAACTTTCGCTATTTATTAATATGTCCTTTAACTCGATTAATCCACGTTGTATTCGAGATTTAATGGCGTTTTCAGTGCACTGGGCGATCTCGGCGATTTCAGCATATTTAAGGCCATTAAACCGGCTTAAAACAATGGCTTCCTTTTTTTCCGGAGTCAGTTGATCCAGTGCTTTTCTAAGCCTTTCATGTCGTTCCGATTGCTCAAGGTGATGGTATGCATTGGGAGCCGTATCTTCGGTCTCCGGAATTTGAGCGAGAGTGCGTCCTTGACCGATCGGATCTTTCCTGCGGTATTCATCAATCCATAAATTTCTTGCGGTAGCAAACATCCAATAGGAGAATTGTCCCCTTCCGGTAAATCCATTGCGATATTTCAATAGCCGCATAAAGAGGTTATGTACAAGATCTTCGCTTTTTCCCTTATCGGAGGTACAGCGATAGAAGTAGGCAAACAAAGCCCGGTGATGTCGCTCATATAGCAATCCCAGCTTGTTAAAGTCTCCATTCTGCACCTGTCGCATCAGGTAGTTGTCGCTTAGTTCTTCCAAAGTAGTTGGCTTTCAAGAGGGAAAACTGGGGGTGTTTCGAAAAAGTTGCAGTCTATTCAATTTCTTTTTGATTTTGCGCCGAAATTTCCAGTGCCATCTTTATAGAAGGTTCTTTCTCCTCAGCTGCTATGTATATATCTGTTGTATAACAAGGTAGTCCCGGTTTAAGCATTGGAAAAAAGAAGAATACTCAGGCATAACTTTCATACATTGCAGAAAATAGTAATATGTTCAGATCAGAACAATTATCCCTGGACAGAAAATTGCTTCTGCCTTTGTTGATTTTACCTGTCTTTTTTGTGCTTAAATTGACTTCGCTTTCTGGTCAGCAACTTGAGGTCGTCGGTTATTCGGCTTCAGACAACCAAATTTCAATGATCCCCTTATGGCAAAGTGGATCCAACGCTGTTATGAATAATACCTCAGGAGCGGATCTCACCAATTGTGAGTCAGGTTTGGATCCCACTGCCTATGATCTTCAGGGAAATATCGAAGTAAAGCTGGTAATCCGGATCACATCTACTTCAGCGGGCACCAATAATTTTCAATTGAGAACCCACGATGGTACCACCGAATCTTTTCCCATTGTTAATACCGATAATTGGACCTTTAGTAGTACACAGTCCGGACTGGTGGCTGTAAGCCAGTGGAAAGACTTTGCTGCCGGAACTAATCCTACTGAGATTCACCTTTACGGCTGGGTAGATGCCGGTTCTACCAACTTTAACAGTCCCTATCTTATGGTACGACCCAATAGATAGTCTGTTTTATACTTGACTTTGCCACCCATGTAAGTATTACACTCGGGATTTCGGGAACTAATTTGATGAATAATATCGGGCCATGGAAGCGCAGTGGTGACAGGAAACTGAATGTGTTGTTAGCCTCCTGGTCAGCAAAATTTCAAGATGGTTTTATTGAGGAGCGAAGCAGGCGGTCATCCTCTTAGCAACGATAACGAAGGGTGGCAAAAAACAGGAAGAAATTATAGATAATAATTAATGGGTTTGTCTCCTAATTATCTTTTAATCCCAGTTGAGGGGTACACGCACCATCGTTTGATCCCAGGCCAGACTCATGCCAAGAGTAGGTGCATCATCTACCTTGATTGTAAATCTTTCTACCGTCGTCCCTGTCGGTTGCACTGCTACGTCGATCGCAACCGCATCATGCTCCGGTTCGCGGAGTGCTTCCTCGCTAAAATTGACTCCCCAGCCGTACATTTTACTATTAAAAATGACTTTCCATTGTTGTGCGCCTGGAATGGTCCAGAGCGTATATTTACCAGCAGGTAATTTTTCTCCACCGATACTCAAGTCATGTGAAGTCTCAAAGGTAGATGCTTCATTCGCGCCGGTTCGCCAGACCTGATCATAAGGTACAAGTCCACCAAATATTTCCCTGCCCTTCTTGGCTGGCTGGCAATAAAACACCTCAATTTTGCGGTCACCCTCGGTATATTGCACCAGATCTTCGGGACTGGCCTTTTTGGTTCTGCTCATCATGACCTGGAAGAGAATAAACAATATGACGGCTAAAACACCGACAATGGCCAAAATACGGGTTACTGTTTTATTCATGGTGGGTCATTTGATTCTTCGTAAGATAACAAAAATCTGGTTGGTGTATTTGGCCGTTCAATGACAGCCGAGAGATGAAAGATCGTGTTGCATTATCCATAACACGACCAATGCAGGCGATCCGCCGGCATTTTCCGGAGACGGGTTGTTGCTCCGCTTTGGCCAACAATGGTCCCAAGCCACATTTTGACATGCTAACTGAAATGAACTAAATTAGATGGTGTAAATTCTCTAAAAAACATCTGGATACAAGTTTTGGAAGATAATCATTAAGCACAATGAATAAATGGAAGA
>JABDLW010000103.1 GCA_013001805.1 Saprospiraceae bacterium
AAGTATTTGATTTTGTCGATGTTGATTACTCGAAAAAGCCACTTTTGCAAGCCGTCTCCGAAGATGCAAAAGACAGACGCGGTCGCTCCTTACGACAATGGGCTATTTCCGATCTGGATTATTTCGAAGGCCGATTGTTGGTAAGTGGATTATCTAACAAGGAATTTAGCTCAGCAATGACTTGCCTTAAATTTCCATTTAACGATGATGATGAAATCGCAACACTGGAGATCTGGCACGCTGCGCACGGGCAATTTGAAACGCATTCTCCGATTAAGACATTTACCACGACAATAATCAATGGCGCACCCCATATCGTTGCGAGCTACACTTGTACACCCTTGGTGTTATTTCCACTGAGTATGTTAAAAGAAGGGCAGCACGTAAAGGGTAGAACAATTGCCGAACTGGGTAATCGCAATACGCCTCTCGACATAATCAGTATGGAAAAAGCAGGAAAATCTTACCTTCTAATGGCAAATACCAGCCGGGCACTAATGAAAATTAGTTATGAAAAGCTGGAAGCTTTCCAAGGAGGCTTGACTGAACCAGTTACCGAAAACAGTGGAACAGCCGGAATTGATTTTATTTCTCTCCCTTTGGTCAATGTTTTACAATTGGATAAATTGGATGACCAGAGGTTTGTGATGCTGCAGCGAAGATCAAATGGAGATCTGGATTTATATACGGGAACTGCCGACCGCTGGCTGTAGATTGATTAGATTTTCGGCACTTCTGATTTTCACCTTGGTTTTGGCCTGGAATACCTTTGGTCAGGTTAAAATTGAGTGGGACAAGGGAAAAGCCATCAGCATTACCTTGCCTCCCTCCCCTCTATCTGAAAGCGAATGGAGCGTCATTTTGACGGGAAAAAGTACTCCGATTTCGGGAAAATGGCAGTTTACGATGGAGGATGTGAGATTTACACCAGTGCTACCATTTACACCAAACCTGAGTTATGATGTCTGGCTAGATGGAGAAAAAATTGAATCATTTATTCCGGCAGGGGCCAAGGGAGAAAAGACCAGTGTGCTGAGGATCTTTCCAACGACAGATACGGTACCTGCCAATCTGCTCAAGATCTACATTTCATTTTCATCGGTTATGGGCGAACATTTTTCCGAAGATTTCATTTCGGTCACCAATCAATTTGGCGATTTCCTGGATAATATTTTCCTGCCATTAAAGCCGGAACTTTGGAATGAACATCATGATATGCTCACATTATGGTTGGACCCAGGCAGAATAAAGCGAGAATTAGGCCCGAATAAGCATTGGGGAAATCCACTGGAAGAAGGATCTTCTTATACCATCCACTTATCCTCATCCTGGAAAGATAAAAATGGCAGGTCACTTGACCAGAGATACGTTAAAACCATAATCGCAAAGAAATCTGATCGGGTTCGACCAGATATCAGTAGGTGGAAAATTCTAGCTCCCGAATCGTCCACAAAACAAACATTAGAAATCGAGTTTGACGGCCCAATGGACTACATACTTGCTAAGGAATGTCTCTTTGTGAAGCGTGATGGCAAGGAAGTACCTGGCATTACTGAACTGGATTCATCCCAAATGACTTGGTATTTTTCAGCAGAAGAATCCTGGGCTAAAGGAATCTATGAGATTGAAGTGGAAAGCCGATTGGAAGATCTTGCCGGAAATAATCTCAACCGATTGTTCGATGAAGAAATAAAACCCGGTAAACAGCTACCAGCTGAGGAAACTTATTCCAGGTTTTTTGTAATAAAATAGTCTCAAATAACTACTCAAATGAAAAGAAGAAATCTCTTAAAAAGTGCTGCATTCACCAGCATGGGAGCTATGGGATCGATGCTTTTACCATTATCCCAATCACCACTATCTCCTCGCCTCAAAATCGCCGTTTCCAGCTATTCCTATTGGCATTTCAAGCCTCCGAAGGTCTCAATCCATGAAGTAATTGACCGGGCTGCCAGACTGGGAGTAGAAGGAGTGGATATACTTCACAGACAAATGGATAGTGAAGACAGGGACTATTTAATGTCAATCAAACAAAAGGCTTTCGTCAACGGAATTGATCTCATTAGCTTGTCCATCCACCAGGATTTTGTTGATCCGCTTGCAGAAGAGCGGCAAAAAGCTATCGACCATACCATACATTGCATAGAACTTGCCTATCAGATGGGAATTCCATGTATCCGACTCAACAGTGGCCGGTGGGGAACGATCAAGTCTTTTGATGACTTGATGGCCAACCGGGGAGAAGAGCCTCCTATTGAAGGTTATGATGCTGAAGATGCATTTGCATGGTGCATTAATGGCATTCAAGCCTGCCTGGCTAAGGCCAGGGAATGCGGGGTTTTGCTGGCGTTGGAAAATCACTGGGGATTAACCCGTACGGTCGAGGGCTTATTGAAAATTGTAACCGGTGTAAACTCGCCGTGGTTAGGCGTCCTCATGGACACGGGTAACTTTATGGAAGAACCATATGACAAGTTGGAAGCATTGGCACCTTTCACGAAATTTGTCCAGGCCAAGACTTACTACGGTGGTGGAGAATGGTACACGCTGGATCTCGATTATGATCGGATTTTCCAAATACTGAAGGATGCAAATTATTTGGGATATGTGTCCATTGAATTTGAAGGTAAGGCTCCGGCCGATGAAGGAGTTGAAAAGAGTGTTTCCCTGCTTCGGGAGGTACTGAAAAAAAAATATTGATTATTAATTGGACAATTGATTATTTTCGGCCCAATTTTTGACTAACTAATAGTCAAGAACAGAGCACACTTATATTATATAATATTTTAATATATTTGCGCCTGGTTTACGTTACGGCCTTTCAGATCACTCAATTGAAATAATTAAAAGCTGATTTGATTGTCGTTTCCGATGGTGAAATTGAAGCCCACCAGGAGAAATTGAACAATGAAGCACCTTTTTGCGGCGATCCGTGCGATCGTTTATGGACTGCTATTGCTGTCTACCTCAAGTCTGGCTGCCCAGTCTCCCCCGACTCCCCCAAGTCTGGGAAGTGGTTTGTACTGGGATGAATGGTGGTATGCTGACACACCTGTTGAAATCGAAGCGCAGTTTAATGCTGCCCGACGACACGAGGAAAGCGACAAGGGATTAACTAGTGGCATTTTAGGTTATTTAAACTTACCCGGCAATTTTCTCACATTAGATTTTAAGGAACAGGCACTCATTTTGGTTAATGCCGAAAGAGCTGCTCGTGATAATGTCTATTATCAGGGCTATGGAACAGCCTTAGGATTGCCTTATGAGGGTGTCGAACTCGATTTGGCTGATGTCGCCCAAGGTCATGCTGATGACATGCAAGCAAATAATTTTTTCGGACACACGAGCTCCACAGGGGCTTCATCTTATTCACGCATCAGCTCAGCATTTGACGGTTGCATCGACAATTATAGTACCTCGGAAAACATTGCCTGGAATAGTTATACTGCCCCAGGAGGATTTATTTCGGGAATAGCCTTAGCTGTTTACAATTTTATCTACGATGATGCTTGTTGCGGATGGGGTCACCGTAAACTATGTCTCAAGCAGACTGGGACAAATAATTACGCCGGCACTACACGGTTTGGCATGATTGGATTTGGTAGATCCACTGGAGCAAATGGAGACTTCTTTGTGATGGATTTCTTTGATCCAAAGCCAGTTGCAGCCGGTTGTGACTATAGTCTGACAAACTTTGAGGGAAGCTGTCCGACCCATTTGGATATAAATGGAACTATCAGTTCTGGCATGTACCAAGCTACCATGACCTTGGCATCATCCGGGATCATCCCCACCAACAACGCAGTGGAATATGTGGCATCGTCAAGCATCACCATAAATCCTACCTTCGAAGTGGTACAAGGTTCCGAACTGACGCTCACCATCGAATATTGCTATGGCGCCAATGCCAAGGTGCAGATGCAAAATTCAGATCTTTTGCCTGAAAATCCCACTTTTATCGGAGATAAGCCTACTTTCCGGATTGAATAGTAAAGCTGACTGTTATCGCTTTATTCTACCAATACCATTGGATCTGTTTGTGTAATATCCTTAATTAATCTAGCTTCGAGGTCAGCAAAATCAATGCTTTTCATGGATCACATTCCTACCCGGCAAGATATCATCGAAGCTCATAAGTCGATAATAAATTACATTCACCGGACTCCGGTTTATACCAATGCATCTATCAACAGAGTAACCGAGGCTACCATTTATTTTAAGTGTGAAAATTTTCAGAAAGTGGGTGCATTTAAAATGCGTGGTGCAAGCTGTGCCGTTGCAGCTCTGGATGAGGACACCCGTTATAAGGGGATTGCTACGCATTCCTCAGGCAATCATGCGCAGGCAGTAGCGCTCACTGCAAAACTGTATGGAATTGAGTCACATATCGTAATGCCAGAAAACGCACCTGCCATTAAACGGCAAGCAGTAGAGGAATATGGCGCGAAAATCTACACCTCCGGAAACCGGATCGAAGACCGGGAAAAGAAAATGACGGAAGTACTGCAGGCCAGTGGAGCAAGTTTCATTCACCCCTACAACAACTATGATATAATAGCAGGGCAGGCAACCGCCAGCAAGGAGTTACTGGAAGACTTACCCGACCTCGACACTGTTATTGCTCCGGTGGGAGGAGGTGGACTATTGAGTGGCACCGCCCTTACCTGCAGATATCATGACGAACAGATAAAGGTCTATGGTGCCGAACCCGCTCTGGTAGATGATGCAGCCCGGTCCCTGGCCAGTGGAAAAATCGAGGGAAATTTCCGCATTGATACGATTGCTGATGGCCTGCGTACCAACCTGGGCGACAAGACATTTGCCATAATCTCCAAGTATGTTGATGAGATCCTGACGGTAGAAGAGGAGAGTATCATCGCAGCAATGCGAATGATCTGGGAACGAATGAAGATAGTAGTTGAGCCATCTGGTGCAGTACCACTTGCGGCAATCCTAAGCCATCCTACAATTTTTACGGGTAAAAAAGTAGGAGCGATTATTTCGGGAGGGAATGTTGACTTGCAAAATTTGCCCTTTTAAGCGGAAATATGTATTAGGATTTTCTGATGAAAGTGCCAAAGCGCCCATCCGAAAGGCTGACCGGGCGGGCAATAAATACGGGCTTGGTCCTAACCCCCTGTCGTCCGGGGCTTGGTCCTGACACCTGTCGTCAGGATGGTCCGGAGGTTTTTGTGGGCATGAACGAGCGATTTGTGCCCGCGGAGGCACCGCGAAGGTCTTGTAGATCTTCGAGCGAGTGAACCACGAGTGGATGGGAGGCTTGGTCACCATCTTGGTGAGCCCGTCTAGCTGGGGACCACGAAGTTAGAAACGATGAGAACGGCTTGTGATTTTCAAAAAAAATAAATTATTAGTTGGAAAATCTGCGCAAGTGGAGATTTCAGCAGCCTCCTAGGGTAACGGTCGGACCATGATGTCCTTATAATACACTTTACTGTCGGGATCATGAGCCTGGAGGGCAAACGTTCCCTTGTCGATCAAACGCTGGCTACCCTCTTCCCGCAATGGATTTTCGGGTTCTGTATAATCCACCACTACAATATCATTGATCTTGACAATTACACGCTTCCCCTCTACACGGATATATTCGGTGTACCATTCATTATCTTGCACATATACCTCCTTCACATCAAGCACATTATATAGGCTTCCCGTGCGTTTCCAGTCGGATTGAGAATTGTTGACTTGCACCTCATATCCTTTTGCGGGCCAGCCCTCGGGTTGATATTCTGTGTGAAAATAAATACCGGAATTAGAACCCGGAGTAGTCATTACCTGAGCCTTAAATTCGAAGTTCTTGAAATCATGATTTTGAACCTCTCCATTGTAAAATGCATGAGCCCGGGTCCCATTCACCACGATACTCCCATCTTCGACCCGGACCGACTCCTGATTGTCAGATATCAGCCAGTTTTCCAGCGACTGCCCATCAAATAAAGATATCCATGGTTGCTCCACTGTGGTTTTTTGATCGGATGTGCTTTGGTTGGAATCGCAAGCAAAAAGAAATGCCAAACAGATCATAAAGGAATATTTCATCGCTTTTGTTTTTTGTTGAGTTTAGTCTTAAATGCGTATGTAAGTCTAAGGTAAAACTTAAAATCCAGAGCCTGGTACTAAGATTGGTCATTGTGAATGATGAGATAAGGGCAATAGTTTCAGGCACTTATTCAG
This sequence comes from Saprospiraceae bacterium, assembly GCA_013001805.1. Classification (GTDB taxonomy): domain Bacteria; phylum Bacteroidota; class Bacteroidia; order Chitinophagales; family Saprospiraceae; genus JABDMH01. The sequence continues at coordinate 6,196 of JABDLW010000103.1, forward strand.
ATTAAAACAAAAGAACCCGATCACCATTTGTCATTATCTAATTATTCTGTCCATTATGATCTTCCAAATGATATGAAGGTGAATCTTTGTATCTTTGTCGGCAATTGACAAAAGATCATTCTCATATATGAAATTTAAAGACCTCAATCTACATCAATCGCTGCTTGAGGCGATTTCATATATGGGTTTTGAAACCGCCACACCAATTCAAGAGAAGGCCATCCCAGAAATCTTACAAGGCCACGACGTAATGGCATGCGCACAGACAGGCACCGGGAAAACGGCAGCTTTCATACTTCCGGTACTTGATATGCTTGCTGACATCAATGACCATTCCATAAAAACCCTCATTATCGTTCCCACCAGGGAATTAGCAATTCAGATTGATCAGCAAATTCAGGGCCTTGCTTATTTTGTTGGTCTGGAATCCATTGCCATTTATGGTGGTGGAGATGGTTCTGAATGGAATCAACAGAAAATTGCTTTGACCAAGGGCGCGGACATTATCGTTGCGACTCCAGGGAAGCTCATTTCACATTTAAATCTTGGGTACGTCAAACTTGAGAAAATAAAGCACTTGATTCTGGATGAAGCTGACCGGATGTTGGATATGGGTTTTCACGATGACATCCAGAAGATCATTTCTTTTCTACCCAGCAACAGACAGAATCTGATGTTTAGCGCAACAATGCCTAGTAAGATCCGGCAACTTGCAAAAAAAATTCTCAATAAGCCATTTGAAATAACATTGTCGTTAAGCAAGCCTGCTGAAGGAGTTCTTCAGGCTGCCTACCTGACTTATGATGGCCAAAAGTCTCCCTTGATTCAATCCCTGATAGCCGGAAAAAAGGAATATAAAAGCATCCTCATTTTTACGTCTACAAAAAAGAAGGTCTCCGAAATTGTGAGAGCGCTACAGAAAACCGAAGCCAATGTAGCAGCCATTTCATCTGATCTTGAGCAATCGGAACGCGAGGAAGTTTTAGCGAAATTTCGCTCAAGATCTATCCGTGTCCTGGTAGCTACCGATGTGCTTAGTCGTGGTATTGATATCAAGGATATAAACCTGGTCATAAATTATGACGTACCATCAGACGCTGAGGATTATGTACACAGGATTGGCCGGACTGCACGGGCAGAAACTACTGGTGTAGCTCTTACATTGATCAATGAAGATGACATGTATAAATTTTCCAAAATCGAGAAATTGATCGAAAATGAGGTTATGAAGATACCATTGCCGCCAGAACTAGGCGACGGACCTGAATGGTCTACCTCCTCCAGGTCGAGTGGAAGATACGGGCGAAAAACAGGCGGCAGGAAGCAAAGAAAATCACCGGATCATCGAAAGTCCTCAAGTCACCGGTCCAGAAAAAGATGATCTCATTTTAAATCCAATAGCTTTTTCATCCAGGCTACAAATCGTACAGGTATTTAACTCAAGCTCAGAACTATTCCCTGCAGATAAGCATTACCACATTAGTCTTTTTAATTAGAATTCATGAAATCATTCTCAGAGTCAGGTCTAAAGTCAGAATTGTTGTCGGCTCTGGATCGTATAAATTTTATTAAGCCTACTCCGATCCAGCATAAGGCCCTTGATCATCTCATGAGTTCGGAAAAAGATTTAATCGGTCTTGCACATACGGGTACAGGTAAGACGGCTGCATTTGCCTTACCTATTTTACATCGTACACACATTGAGATCAAACAGGTGCAAACCATAGTTTTGTGTCCCACACGTGAACTTTGCCTGCAGATTACTAATGATATTGAGCAATACGCTAAAGATTTAAGGCATTTCAAGGTAGTGGCTGTTTACGGAGGGGCGAGTATTGTTAAACAAATGAATGACCTGAAGAGAGGATGTCACATGGTGGTTGGTACTCCCGGAAGAACACTGGATTTAATTAAGCGTAACCGGTTGAAACTAAACCATGTCAGATGGGTCGTTTTGGACGAAGCCGATGAAATGCTTTCTATGGGTTTTAAAGAAGATATGGATCAAATACTTGCTGAAACCCCCAAAGAGAAACAAACACTCCTGTTCTCAGCCACGATGCCAAAGGGAATTGCTTCATTGGCTCAGAACTACATGACTGATCCTACTAAAGTTTCCGTAACTGAGGAGCAGCAAACGACAAGTCAGGTCAGCCATAGTTTTTACCAGGTCACAAATCGGGATCGGTTTGATACTCTTCGTCTTATTGTCGATTTACATCCGAATTTTTATGGTATCATCTTTTGCCGGACCAGAAGGGAAACCAAAGAAATAGCTGAAAGAATGTCTGCGGCAGGATACCTGACTGACGCTTTACATGGCGACCTCAATCAAGGACAGCGGGATAATGTGATGCGCCGTTTCCGCGACGGAAAAATTCAACTACTAATTGCCACTGATGTGGCTGCCCGGGGACTTGATGTCAATAACCTTACTCACGTGATAAACTACAATCTACCAGATGAGTTAGAATCATATGTACATCGAAGTGGGAGGACTGGTCGCGCTGGCAATTCCGGAGAATCCATCTGCCTGCTAGCCAGCAAGGATATCAAACGTCTGCAGATCATCGAAAGACGTACCGGCATCAGATTTGAAAAACGGAATATCCCCAGTAAAAAGGAGTTGATCAGTGGCAGGGTCCATCACTTTCTCAAGCACTTGCAAAATCTGCAGATAAATGAAGCATTAATTAAAGATTTCGACTTGAAACCGCTGATTGAGGAATTAATATTGCAGATGAGTAAAGAAGAGCTGGTAGCAAAATTGCTAACCCAGGAATTGAGTGATTTGCATCAACAATACAAATCGGATAGAAATCAAAATCGTAATCGTCCCGAAAAAAGAGAATCTCATTCGAATTCACACCGAACCCCATTTTCTGAGAATCAGTTTGCCCGCTATTACATCAACCTGGGTTCGAAACACGATGTGGATCCGAAAACCCTTATAAGCATCATTAACCGCCAAATGCGTGGGGATCAATTTGAAATCGGAAAAATCGAAATATTGAAATCCTTCTCTTTTTTCGAAATTGAAAAAGGGCTTGAAGAAGTCGTGATCAGTGCCTTTAAAAAGGGCGATTATGAGGGCCACAAACTAATCGTAGAAAAATCCTTACCAAAACCAACCTTACGTATTCACAAAAAGAAGAAAAAAGGCAAGAAGAAGAAGCGAGCAAAAATATTTTAAATACGAATGCGTCACTCTCCCTTGGAGATTCGAGTATAAAGTATCACATTCTCGGGAAACACCTTTACCAGCTTAAAATTCTGCTTAATGTCATTTTCGATAACTGGCGAAGCCTGGTCTTTTAAGATATAGTAATCCATTTTCTGGTCAACAATACTTTGGAACTCTTGTTCAGTGTCAACCTGATAAGAAGCTATCAAATCTTCGTGAAAAAGGATTGATGTGTGGGTGAACTTGGTAGGAGATCGTGTGTCGAGTAAATAGTAAATAATGTTCTTATAGTTTGTATAAACTCTTTTATTGTCATCCCAGTTTGGGACTATTTCTTCATACACCATTTTAGGCACATCCGGCTTACGTCCAATCTGAATATACTGATTTAACCAAACCACCAAAACCAGGAAGGACCCAATTGGAAATAATACCTTATTTAGGTTCTGCCAACGGAAATAATAGGGGCCTTTTTGGTTCATGAATGGTAAAAAGGCAAAAAGGCAAAAAGGTAGTAATGCCTGAAAATAATAATGGAAAAAAAGTTTACCCGTGATTAAGATACCAATCCAGCCAATGATCGTTGTGACAACTAGCAAAACCCATTGAGCCGGCATCAACCATTTATGCCGGAAGCTCCAATAGATACCAGAAATCCAAAGGATGGTAAATGGTAAAAACGAAAGATAAAACTCTGATAAATAACCTAGTGTTGGTAAAAAACTAAATTCCTTTCGGTAGCCCGCCGGCACACTGAACAACGCAAAACGCAAATGATCTTCATAGCCCAGGTATAAATAAATGAAAAATAAAGACAACAAAGGAATAGAAAAGGCGAAGAATGCAAGTGACATTTGTTTTATCCACGATTTAAAATTTCCGCCTTGCCAGAAAAGATAAAAAATGGCCAGAGCAAGGATATCAAATGCTATATGAAACTTAATCAAAAAACCTATTGATGCAATAAAACCAAAAAATAAGAAATGCCAATTTTTTCTGGCTATTAATAATAAATACAAACATGTGGCAGTACAACATGTGAAAAACACTTCCGTGTTGGCAGACCACGACCATTTATGCGCACTCGCACATATGACAAAAAGAACACCCGAAGCAATAGCAACTCGGGGAAAAGAAAAGAGGATTTGATGAGAGCGGTAAAGAATAAATCCCGTTACCCCAACTATGATCGCAGCAAATACTCGTATCGCAAAAATACTGTCGAACAGAGTCAAAATTCCGGAAAAAAGCAAGTAAATTCCTGGCGGTTTCACATCAACATTATGCACGTAGGGAAAATAGCCTTGCAGTAATTGATCCGCGATGATGATGTAGGTAGATTCATCGTGATCAATCACGGTAGTAAGAAAGGTCGGCCATCGTAAAAGAACGGCAAAAAGGCAGAAGGCCAGTAGAATTAGAAAGTCCCGCTCAACAATTCTCATAAAAACGAATGAAATGGATCAAGTTACTTTTGTGATATATGCGGGAATGAATAAAGCAGCAAAAGTAACCCGGTGAACTCAAATACCCAAGGAAATGGCCGAAGTATATCTGTGCCTTAAGATTTCAGGGATGAGCACTGAACAAAACATGGTCATCAGGATCACCTACACATGCCTTGTTACAATAAACATCAGTGACTTGTGTGCCATCTGCTATATCCAGGTGCAAGCTTTCGATCAATTCTCAACCTGAGGATTAAAGGCTCTTCCAAACAAATTGGACATCACCGTTGTATTAGAGTCAGTTAAGTTAATGTTAATTGGTACCGGCATAAGCTACAGCACGAGCCATTGGCGTTAATACTTATGGCCTAAAACTGTGAAATAGCCAGAATACATTGTTGGATGAAAGAAGGTATACAACAGAGCTGAAATGGCGTTGAGCATGAGTGTCGTTGGTCTGGTATGCCCGAATTTTATGTACTTTTCCGGTACGGGATCATTGCTATAAGAGAACCCTGCAAGTGGTATGACAAAAAGGAAGAATCTGAAGATATTGCTCTGGGCATTAGCTGTGCTGGTGTTCATCACGATACTTGCCTATAACCTTCTCCGAATACCTTCTATCCAGACATTTGTAGTTCAGAAAGTAACCACGAGTCTTTCCAAGCAACTTGGTACAACGGTACAGGTAGATGCGGTTCATCTCAAGTTTTTTAAGACCGCTTCGATTACCGGTATCTATCTGGAGGATGCCCAGAATGATACCCTGTTTTACGCCAGAAACATCAACGCATCTATTCGCTTGTTTCACTTATTCAATAAGAGATTGGAAATCGATGAGCTTTCGATCGATGGTGTCAGCGTAAATCTCGATCGAGCTGCCGATACGACTGCCTTTAATTTTCAACATATCATTGATCATTTCAGTACCGGATCTAATTCTGGTTCGTCACCATGGGCCTTCAAATTAGATAGGATCAAAATAAATGATGGTCAATTGAAGATCAATGACCGTTATACCAATCGTGAGATCCAGGGTGATTTGGGTTCATTTCGCATCTATCTCAATGACCTGGACAATCCCAATAAGAAAATAGATATAAATCAGATCGGCCTGGGTGATTCACATCTGACCATACTTCAAGGGCAAAGTAAACGCCCGTCCATCTCGCAGGCACCTTCTTCTTCGCAAGAATTCCCCTTCCTGGGTTGGGAAATTAAAGTCAATCAAGTTCGCCTCGAAGAAACGGATCTTAGATACAGAGATCTCAATCATCCACAACAAGCAGCCTTCAATCCGTCTGATCTGGAACTCTTTAATCTTGCCCTCTTCTTAGATGATTTTCACTGGTCTGAAAAGCAATTGGCAGGTAATTTGTCCAATGTATCCTTTTCCGATAAAAGTGGATTTATTTTAGATGATTTAGTTGCACGAGTCGAAGCTGTTGACACCAGCGTGCTGATTAGTAAATTGAAATTAATTACTCCCGTCAGTGTAATCAATAATGAAACCACTTTTTCTTTGTCACATTTTGGGCACTTTGCCAGTTTTTCTGATAGTGTACGGATTTCTTCCCAATTTGTAGATTCGGAAATAGACGTTCAAGACTTGAAGTTACTCGCACCAGGTTTCAGTGACATTCAATATTTGAATAGCGAGTTAGGAAGTAAAATTAAGGTAAATGGATCTCTCTTGGGCAAGATCAATAATTTGAAATTCGAAAAATTCGATTTTAAGGTTGGTAAATTACTGTCTCTAAAAATGGGTGGAAATATTAAGAACCTGGTGTCTCCACTACCATTTGTCGTCAATGTAAATGTCAACCGTTTGTCTACTTCATATAGTGGTTTACAAAAGCTCACCCGAAATATGAACATTCCAACGGGCTTAGCCAATTGGGGTGAATTCAACTTTTCGGGATACCTCCAGGGTAACCTTGCTAACATAACCGGTCGAAACGTCAAGTTTACCACCAGTAGCATTACTCGCTTCGAGGGCGATTTCAGCATTAATGGCTTGCCGGATATTGATCATGCTGTATTTGATATTGATGTAGCTGACCTGCGTAGTGTGGCATCAGACCTGCAGGGTTTCAGTGAGGATAAACTTCCCCCGGCTATGGACAGTCTGGGGCAATTCTACTATAGTGGTAATTTTAGGGGCACCATTTATGATTTCATATTAGACGGTACTTTGGCATCTGATGCCGGAAGCATGAAAACTGATTTAAGCCTCCAATTTGAAGAAGATTTCAAGAATGCCCGTTACAGTGGAGATCTCTTATTGAAATCTTTTGACCTTGGCAAAGTCCTTTCCCGGGATGATTTGGAAGAACTTTCCGTCGACGTAAATATTTTTGGCAGCGGCCTGCAGCCAGATGTCTTACGTGCCACTGTGCTGGGGAAAGTACAGGAGCTAGTGTACAATGGCTATCATTATCATGACCTCGAAATCGATGGAAGATTTGATAAAAGGCAATTTGCCGGACATGCCTCCATCCAGGATCCTAATGTAGATTTTGACTTTGAGGGTGTTGTCGACCTAAATGATTCACTAGCCAGATTTCGATTTAATGCAGCGATAGATACCATTAACCTGACTAAACTGGGATTTATCACTCCCCAATTAGGATTCAGTGGAAAAATTATCTCGGATTTTCGTGGTAAGAACGCAGATAGTATGAAAGGAAATATCCTGGCCACCAACCTTTCTTTCTCCAATTTATCCGAGCACTTTAAATTAGATTCACTGCTATTACTTTCCGATTACACCAATCAAGAGGAACGAGTATTAGAACTTAAATCAGATCTGGTAAATGGCTCAATAAAGGGAGCATTTACTTTGCAGCAACTGCCGGCTTTCTTCCTGAAAAGCATAGACCAATACTTTCCTATCAATGCAGACAAGGTTATTGCTGATACTTCTTTTACTTTTAATGTTGACTCCATCTCAACTGATCTGACAGACCAGAATTTCATCTTTGACTGGTCCATGACTGACCTGGATAAAATTCTTAGCCTGGTCGATCCAAAAATAGAAAAACTCGATACGATTCTACTCGGGGGCCGGGTAGATCAAAAAAATAGTCGTATCGATATAACTGGTTTTGTTAAGAAGATTGAGTACGATGGAATGTCCTTTGGACCTATTACGCTGACTTCTACAGGCGATGAATATTCCATGGATCATGTAGTTTCGGTAAGCGACGCTCATATTGCCAACGGCATTGATTTTCCTTATTTGCATTTAGATCTTAGTATGGCGCAGGATAGTGCTTTCATAGGCATACTCCTGGAGGATGCAACTGATACTGTACAGGAGAAGCTTAATTTGGCTGCACTATTTACAGAAGACGAGGGTCGATACCAAATCAACCTCAACGAAAATATGGTGCTTAATGGAGAGGACTGGACTGTAAGTCCGGAGCATTTTATTCAACTGAACAAAGGCAAGGTGCAAATCGGGAAATTAAGTTTTAATAAAGGCCAGCAACAAATTGCCATATCTACACGAGAATCTGAGCATGAAGGGGTGCTGACGTCAACCTATGATTTTTCATTTGGAAAATTTGAACTCCGGGAAATCAGTGAGTTTCTGGAATTTAACGATGCCAACTATAATGGCCAGGTCAATGGTGATCTGACTTTACGGAGCTCTGGCAATAAATTGAATTACCTGGCCGACCTATCCCTGGATGACCTCACACTAAATCAAGAACCGCTCGGTAAATTAATTATTAAGTCTGACCAGCGTTCTGATGATCTGATAGAGCTTTTGGTGCGCCTGGAAGGAGGCATCAGTGGTCTTGACGTGAGGGGCACCTACAATCTCACCAATAGTGCTATCGATATTCAAGGTGAAGTTGACCAGCTCGATATGAAAAGTCTGGATCCCTTCCTAAAAAAATATATCGCTGGCAGTACCGGCAAATTATCCGGAATCATAAAGGCGTCGGGGACCACAACTGTACCGGTTATTGATGGTTTTTTTGAGCTTGAGAAAGTGTCTACTGTTATCGATTATTTGCAAGCCAGATATACATTTGCCAACGAAGAAATTAGAATTGAGCAAAACAAACTGGGCTTTCGTGACTTTAAACTAGTGGATCAAAGTGGAAATCCTGCGACTATAAACGGACATGTCGATTTTAAAAATCTGGCCGACCCTAACCTTGATTTCACCTTTAAAACCTCACGGTTTTTAGTTTTAAATACGCCACCGGATTCTAAGGAATTCTTTTACGGAAAATTATTCGTAGGTGGTGATGTCACGGCCAGTGGCACATTACTTGAACCACGTCTACAAGTCAATGCGATTGCTCTGGACAGCACTGATTTCGTGCTGCAACCATTGATTTCTGAAGCTACTTTTCAGCAAGAAGACTTTATCATTTTTGCCAACCCAAAACAATATACAGAAGACACCAGCATTTCTCTTCAAGATCTATATAACCTGGACAGATTTGACATAGATCTTGCGGTAAATCTCGAATGCACCCCCGATGCGCGTCTCACGATTGTTATCGATCCGGCTACCGGTGATAAATTGGTATGCCGGGGAAATGGAAACCTGGCTATTGAAATCACTCCAGATGGAGACGCAAATATTCGCGGCAACTATTTCATAACCTCTGGAGAATATGCATTTAATTTCCAGCGTGTAATTAAGCGAACCTTTAAGATCGAACCGGATAGCCGGGTGACATTTGTAGGAAATATATTAAAATCACGGTTTGACATTTCGGCGTCATATGGAGTACGTACGTCCACTTACGAACTAATAAAAAATCAAAGTACACTAAGTAGTACCGAAGAGGTGCAATCAAGGCAACGTTCGGATGTTCAGGTAAAACTTAAACTTACAGGTGATCTGGCAAAACCTGTGGCAAAATTTGATGTTGAAATCGACGAAGGAAGCGGTGCCGGGTCCACTAGCTCGGTATCAACGAAATTAGCTCAATTACGTGAAGATGAATCAAGCATGAACAAGCAAGTCTTCGGCTTACTCATCTTTAATAGCTTTATTGCCGAGGAACAAACCACCAGTGCTTCCTTACTTACCGATGCCGGACAGTCGGCTATCCTGTCAAGTGTAAGCAACCTTTTGTCTAACGAATTAAATCGACTTGCTAAGCGATATATTAAAGGAGTGGACCTGGATTTCGGCGTCAATTCTTACAGCAACACCTTTGATGACGGCAATTCCCTGATTACGGAACTAGAAGTGGGACTCAGTAAACGTCTTCTCAATGAACGATTGACAGTAAAAGTTGGTGGTAACGTGCAATTTGAAAACACGACAGTTGAGGTAGTGAATAATCAAAATTCCACCTTTTCTGGTGATTTTGTACTGGAATATAAATTGACTCCGGACGGAAACTACAACCTGCGTTTTTTTCAGGCAGTTTCAAATAGCGAAAATATTTTCAATCCTGGAGTAAATTACTCGGAGACCGGCGTTTCGGTTTTCTTCACCAGGTCATTTAATAGCAAAAAGTATCAACTTCAACTTGATGAGCAATAAAACTCCACAAGTGGAAGTTCACCACGATAAAAAATACTGGTGGGTCCATTATTTTATTATACTTTTTCTGCTTTCGGGATGTAGTATTAGTAAGCATCTGAGTGAGGATGAATTTTTATACAATAGCACCTCAATAAACTTCGTAGAAGGATCTAAAGTAGTCAATGAAGGAGTGTTGAAATACTCCCTTGATGATTTATCCCAACCCAAGCCAAATACAAAATTATGGTTATGGACTTTTTACAAATTTGGAAATCCTGAAAAGAAAGGGGGCTTAGGTAACTTCATAAAAAAAAGATTTGGTCAACCACCGGTATTTTACGACGAAGACGCTATCACAAGGAATTCGCTGGTGTTGAGAAAACACATGATTGATCAGGGTTACTTTGATGCTTCGGTGGCCTACGATACTTCCCAATCCGGACAGAAAGTTGATGTTGCTTACAATATTGCAACCTCAGGTCGTCACCGAATTCGAAACATATCACTACCAAAGGACAGTTCAAATATTACAGAAGTAATAAAAGCAATTGAGGATCATACTTACCTCAGAACCGGAGAGTATTATTCTCTGGCAAAACTCGTTAATGAAAGAAGCCGGATAGCCATCGAAGCGAGAAATAGGGGTTATTTTGATTTTAGTGAAGATCGCGTATTTTATTTCGTGGATACTAATGCGGTCAGGACTGATACGGAATTGGCATCAGATATTTGGCTGGAAATAAAAAAGCCCCAAAATAGAAGCGACTACAAGAAATATTACATCGGAAACACTTTTGTTTATCCTAACTATGATCTGACACGAGCTTCCAGTATCCTGATAAGGGATAGTATTAAGTACCGTGATCTCACCATATTTCAAAATAACCAGATACTAAAGCCACGCACTTTAGACGAGGCAATTACACAGAGTTTTGGCGAGGTTTTTAGTGAAGAGAGATCAATTGCAACCAGCAATCACCTATTGGATTTGGGTGTTTACAAATTCGTAAATATTAAATACCGGATCCTGGAAAGGAATGACACCAACTATCTCGATCGCCTGATATACCTTACCCCCGGAAAAGTACAGGATGTAGGAGCCGAAATTGAGGCCACTACCCGACCGGGTGCATACGGTCTTTCATTAAAAGGGAAATATTCTCACAAGAACATGTTTGGCGGAGCAGAAAGACTGGATCTAAGCCTTGCAACCGGACTTGAACAGGGTGGGAATATTGTCATCAGCGATGACACCTTGAGCAACAACCTCCGTGAAATTACCGCGCGGGCGGATCTCTCCTTTCCCAGATTTATTGTACCATTTGTCAAAATAGCCAATAGTTCTTCCTTCCACACACCGCGAACGAGGATCGGTATACTAGCTAATTTTCAGAACCGTCCTGAACTTTTTTCACTTTCAAATTACAAAGTCACCTTCGGGTATGATTGGGATGAAACCAGACGCAAGCGACACCAGGTTGATCTTCTCGCCTTTAATATATTGCAGATCTCCAAAAGGTCAGACAGCTTCATACGCCTGCTGGAGCAGAACTCGTTGTTACAAAGAAGTTTTTCCAATCTTTTTATTCTGGGATCTACCTATACCTATACTTTGACTAATCAGGAGCTTAATCGCCCCAGCAACTACTTCTTTTTTCTCGGGCAATTGGAGGCCTCGGGAAACTCGAGTTATCTGCTTTCCAGACTTTTCAGTCCGGATGGCAGTCAACCCTACAAATTTTTTAGGCGGGAATTTTCGCAGTTTTCCAAGGTAGACTTTGATTTTAGATATAACTGGATCGGAAAAGGGGGTAACCTGGTGACTAAACTTTCCGGAGGAGTGGGTTTTGCCTATCTTAATTCTGTATCTCTACCTTTTGTCAAACAATACTATGCCGGTGGAGCTAACAGCATGCGAGGATTTCCCATCAGGGGACTGCTGGGCACTTTTCGCAATAGTGATTCAGAAGTGGCTCAGTCTTCTTTTGACCAAAGCGGTGATCTAAAACTGGAGTGGAATATTGAATTGCGTTTTAATTTGTTGAGAGCATTGTATTTGAAAGGTGCTTTCTTTACTGATATTGGTAATGTCTGGAAGTTAGATCTCCATGGCTTGGAGACGGACAGCCGAAAAGTGTTTTCGCCAAGGGACTTCCTCTCCGAACTAGCGGTGGCATCGGGATTCGGGGTGCGCCTGGACATCCAATATTTCGTCTTGCGCTTAGACCTTGGACTTCCTTTGAGAAAGCCTTTCTTATCTGCCGGGGACAGATGGACCTTCAGCAAGATAACAGACAGCGGCTGGTTGAAGAATAATATGGTTTACAACATTGCGCTGGGTTATCCCTTTTAAAAAATACCCCTGGCAATTTACGGTCCTTCGGCTTCTCTCAGGACGGGCTTACCAAGGGAATTTTATCCAGCCCACTTAGACGGTTGGCACAGTAAAGCCGTCATTGCCGCAGCCAGCATC
>JABDLW010000092.1 GCA_013001805.1 Saprospiraceae bacterium
ATGGTAGACACCTGTGCGGCCGAATTTCAAGCGCAAACTCCTTATTTCTACTCCACCTTTGACACAGAAAATGAAAGTAAACGCAGTGATAAAAAGAAAATAATTGTACTGGGAAGTGGGCCAAATCGTATAGGACAAGGCATCGAATTTGATTACTGCTGTGTGCATGGTGTCCTGGCCATCAAAGAAGCGGGTTACGAAGCCATTATGATCAATTGCAATCCGGAGACCGTTTCGACCGATTTTGATGTCGCTGACAAGCTTTATTTTGAACCCGTTTTTTGGGAGCATATCGAAGAAATCATAGAACTCGAACAACCTGAGTGGGTTATCGTGCAATTAGGTGGCCAAACGGCTTTAAAACTGGCCGAGAAATTCCATGAGAAAGGGATAAAGATCTTTGGTACTGGATATGATGCTTTGGATCTGGCGGAAGATCGCGGTAGATTTTCGGATATGCTCAAGGAACTGGATATACCATACCCAAACTACGGTGTTGCTGACACCGCAGATGAGGCCTTGAAAATCGCGTCTGAAATTAATTATCCAGTGCTGGTCCGACCTTCATATGTTCTTGGTGGTCAACGAATGCGCATCGTGATTAACGATGAAGAACTTGAGCGAAGCGTACTTAGCATCTTTAAACACTTGCCGGATAACAAAGTTCTGATTGATCAGTTTCTGGAAAGGGCCAGAGAGGCAGAAATTGATGCCATATGTGACGGGGAAGATGTGCATATTATGGGAATCATGGAACACATTGAGCCCGCAGGAATTCATTCAGGTGACAGTTCCGCAGTATTACCTCCTTACAGCCTGTCCGATCTTGCGATCACCACGATGATAGCCTATACGAAAAGGTTAGCCAAGGCTCTTTCGACAGTAGGATTGATAAACATTCAGTTTGCAATCAAAGACGATAAAGTTTACGTCATTGAGGCCAACCCCCGGGCATCTCGCACTACCCCATTCATCGCTAAAGCTTATGGCATACCATACTTAAATATTGCTACCAAAATTATGATTGGCAGTAAGAAATTAAAAGACTTTGAAATGGTCAATCAACTGGACGGATATGCGATTAAAGTGCCGGTTTTCTCTTTTAATAAGTTTCCAAATGTCGATAAAGAATTGGGTCCGGAGATGAAGAGCACGGGTGAAGCGATTCGTTTTATAAAAGACTTGAAAGATCCTTTTTTCAGAGAAATGGACAAACAGAGGAACATGTATCTTGCCAGATAGAGCTAGGTTAGCCGCGATATTTCTTTGCTCGCCATGATCAAAGTTTTAACCCATTGCTGAGGAGCACGTATTGCAATGCAAAATTTTTGAGGGTATGAAAACAAAGAAAGAAATCGTAGAAAATTGGCTTCCCCGGTATAGTGGTACCGCTTTGGAGGATTTTGGGGAGTACATTATTTTGGTCAATTTTAACCGATACGTGGAGCTATTTGCTGAATGGCATGGTGTTCCGGTAAGGGGAGAGGGTAGAGCAATGACCAGTGCTACAGCTGAAAACATTACGATTATAAATTTCGGCATGGGTAGTCCAAATGCAGGCACAATTGTGGATCTGATCACCGCTGTGAGCCCTAAGGCTGCTTTATTCCTGGGAAAATGCGGTGGTCTAAAAACAGGCAAAAATCACGTTGGAGATCTGATCTTACCCATTGCCGCAATAAGGGGTGAAGGAACATCAAATGATTATTTACCCCCAGAGGTACCGGCATTGCCGGCATTTGCATTGCAAAAAGCCATTTCAACCACCATACGGGATTATAACCGTGATTATTGGACCGGTACGGTTTATACCACCAATAAACGAGTTTGGGAACACCGTGAAGATTTTAAGGAATACCTGTCCACCTTGAGGCCTATTGCCATTGATATGGAAACCGCGACTATTTTTGTCGCCGCATTTAAAAATCAAATTCCTGCCGGAGCACTACTGTTGGTATCAGATATGCCGATGGTGCCTGAAGGGGTAAAAACAGATGAAAGTGACCGGGAAGTGACAGGTAATTTTGTCAACCTACATCTTAAAATTGGCATTGATAGTTTAAAACAGTTGATTAATAACTCCCTAACTGTTAAGCATTTGAAATTTTAGCCACCATGCACCTTTGCCCCTACCATGGTTTGCGATCTAAGAAAAAATTGATCTTTTCAATCCCATTTATGGGATTTTCACGCATATATTGTAGAATTCTAAAGGTATGCTGACCTATCCGGTCAAATCTTGCATTTTCCTGCAGTTGAATTCCTACCTGGCAATGAGATCCTGAGCAACGTCCAAACCATATTCCTGTGTGATCAGCCAACTCGATCGGCAAGGTTTGGGAGACCGTCTCTCCATCAGGAAAATCTGTTAATATCTTTATGTATAGATTCTGAAATGCAAAATCCGTGCTGTGTTTCACCTCAAGCCCAATGTCATAACGTGAGGTAGTGTCAGCGATGTCTAAGGAATAAGTCAAGGTATCATCATACGACCACACCCCATTAGAAATTGGCTGATTGCCGTAATAAAAATGTGATTTACCACACGAAATAAGTAAAAGAAAAAAGGCAAAATAAAGACCTGGAAATCGGATCATGAATTGAAATAGTCTTTCATCTTCTCGAAGAAGCCTTTATCTGTTTTCCCCGGATGAGGTGTAAAGTTGGCTGAAGTTTTAAGTTTTTCCAGAATGCTCTTTTCATCCGCCGAAAGTTTTTTTGGTGTCCAGACGCTCACATGTATTAATTGATCTCCTTTCTGGTAACTTTGAACCACGGGAAGTCCTTTCTCCTTAAGTCGAAATATCTTACCACCTTGAGTCCCAGCCGGAATTTTAATTTTAACCATGCCTCCGATCGTCGGCACTTCCACCGAGGTTCCTAGTGCAGCATCGGCAAAATTCAAATACAAATCATAAATAACATTAGCTCCATCTCTCTTCAGATATTCATGCGGCTTTTCCTCAATGTTAATCAACAAATCACCAGATGGTCCTCCACGCTGTCCGATATTGCCGTGACCACGCATGGACAATTGCATCCCCTCTTCAACACCGGCAGGAATTTCGATCTCTATCGTTTTGTCATTATAAGTCCTGCCTTCACCCTGGCATGTGGTACATTTCGATGTAATCACCTGGCCACTTCCGTTGCAACTCGGACAAGCTGATGTTGTTTGCATTTGTCCTAAGAAAGTGCTCCTTACCTGACGTATATAACCCGACCCCTTGCAGGTACCACAGGTTGAAACAGATCCACTATCTTTTGCACCGCTTCCTTGACAACTGGCGCATTTTACCTGCTTTTTGACTTTTATTTTTTTGGTAGTTCCTTCGGCGATCTCCTCAAGTGATAGACTCACTTTGATGCGTAGATTTGAACCACGTGTACCTCCACCACGACGACTCCGTCCTCCGCCTGATCCTCCAAAGAAGGTATCAAAAGGACTTCCTCCAAAGATATCACTGAACTGATCCATGATATCATCCATGCTCATTCCTCCACCTCCAAATCCACCATTGCCTGAGACTCCTGCGTGTCCAAATCGGTCATAGCGGGCTCTCTTATCCGGATCGCTTAAGACTTCATAAGCCTCGGCAGCCTCTTTAAATTTATCTTCCGCAGCTTTATCCCCTGGATTCTTATCGGGATGAAACTGCAGTGCCGTCTTTCTATAGGCTTTTTTTATTACCGCGGCATCAGCACTTTTGGCCACACCAAGGATTTCATAGTAATCTCTTTTACTCATGCTTTTCTATTTCATTCGCCGATTACCACCTTGGCATGTCGAATAATTTTGTCATTTAGGAAATAGCCCTTTTCTATATGATCGATGATCTTATTTTTCATCTTTTCATCTTTTACCGGCACCTTAGTAATCGCCTCATGCAGCTCAGGGTCAAATTCGGTCTCTCCGATATCCATTGCTTTCAGTCCCTTGGATTCAAGAATTTGATTTAGCTTTTGATATACTAATGATACGCCCTCACTAAAGGTTTCCGCACTTGTAGGGTCATCAGCGTTTTTCTTGGCCCGGTCAAAATCATCGAGTACTGGTAGCAATCTAACCACCAAGTCTTCAGACGCAGTCCTAATTAGATCGAGCCGCTCGCGTGCGGTCCTTTTTTTATAATTATCAAACTCGGCAAAAAGCCTTAAATACTTATCCTTAAGTTCACTAACCTCATTGGTATCTTCCGAATTGGCGCCGTCGGTTGATTTTGTTTCTACCTGATCCTGAGTGCCATTTTTGTCGCTCTTATCTGCCAATTTCTTCTTTTTTGACATACTGCTTTATCTTATTTTGTTGCATTTATCATTCTCAATTTACCTGCCATCTCCATATTCAAGCCATTTTGTCAGTCCATTTTCATTTCTCTGTCATGCCTGGTGTCCTTGCAGAATCTGCAGGTGGCCTGTTCTGGAGCTGCTTTTCTCTAAGCCTCTGCGCTTTCCGTTCTTTAATGATCGTTCTCAACCACTGGGGTATTATTATAATGCCCATGAGTAAGAAAAAATAATAAGCCATTAACCTCCAAATCGAAGCAACGACCAAACTAATCCCCTTTGGCACGTAATC
The DNA here is from genome assembly GCA_013001805.1 of Saprospiraceae bacterium. Taxonomy (GTDB): domain Bacteria; phylum Bacteroidota; class Bacteroidia; order Chitinophagales; family Saprospiraceae; genus JABDMH01. Next base: position 4,580 of record JABDLW010000092.1, read on the forward strand.
AGCCAGCATACTGCCAAATAATAGCTCCGCTAAACCTGCTCCTCCGGGCGTTGGAGTGAGTGCCATCATGACAAACATGGTCTGAATCCTGGCATATAGTTCCAGTATGGATTCAAATCTGATCGGAACGGATTTGGTTATTCCCATAATCAGACTAATGATCAGCAAAAAGCGACAAGACCAGGCACCGACAGTGGTCAAAAAAGCACTAATATGGTATCGCGTGTTCTGTTGCAGTAGCGCTTTCGAGGTAATGACAATATCTTCACCAAGTTGTTCCAGGTTTTTGCGGAATCTCTTCAAAATTTTGATCCTGCTTAAATAAAGCGATAGTCTTTTAAGTGACTGTGGCCTTACAAATAAACCATAGGAGAAAAACAGTCCATATAAAAACATAATGCAATAAGCAGAAAGCAATGTAGCCTCCCAACCACCAAATGCTTGCTTTCCCGGACCCAGTACATCTGCTCCAAATACCAGAACCCAAAGCGGGACACAGATCAGAAAAAAAAGCGTGTCAAGGACCACCGTATAAATCACAATGGCTGTGGTTTTTGCGGCTCCGATCTTCTCTTGTGAGAGAATGAATAAGGCAACAGCACTACCACCCACATTGGTTGGTGAAACGGCAGAACTAAACTCCCAAATGAATATGAGTTGTATACATTTTAAAAACGAGAAACTGTTATCCGATAAAATCCGGAGCCGGAGTGCATAAAAAGAAATACGAGCCAATAAAAACAGAAGTGCAAGTAGGAGAAAGAGTAATGTTCCGGTACTCCAATCAATTTTTTCAAATTCATGTGGATCAAATTGTCGAAAGAACAAAACTGCGACAACGGTAATACCTAAAATAACCGGCAATATTGCTTTGGTCAAATCAAAGGATTGTAGAGCCTTCCTTTCTTCCTTTTCTGAATACCGCCTTTTCCTTCTTGCCATATCTATAATTACGAGGGCTCTAAAGATAGTAAAGGATGTACCTCCCTATCTAAGATCTTGTTATTTTGTGAAGCATGATTGTTTTTAGGAATGCGAAGTTAAAACTATTGACATACTAATTTTTGTTGCCGTTATGGATTGGATTTATATAATATTGGTTGGTGCACTGGCGGGCTGGATTGGCAGTTTTCTTTTTAAGGGTTCGGGATCGGGCTTAATCTGGAATGTACTTTTAGGAGTCACTGGTGCAATAGTCGGAGGTTGGCTTTTTGAAAAATTGGATATTCAGGTTTCCGGTTTTTCCGGTTCGGTGCTTACCGCTGCCATTGGCGCCTTTGTGGTTTTATGGATTTATAGATTGATAGGTGGTGGGAGAAGAAAATGAAATCCGAAGAAAAACCAGGTGGAAATTGGCATTAGGCCACGTAGATAGGATAGATGAGCATTCTCTCTCCAAAACTGAATTACAAGTTGACCAGGTGCTTGATCGATTGTATCAGACCAATCGTGAGGGAGGACTAAGCAAAACCAGGTCAGTTACCGCTCGCTGGATGGGCGAGATCAAATCACTTTTTCCTGCTAGTGTGGTCAGAGTCTTGCAACGTGATGCCCTGGATCGATTTGGTATTAAAAAGCTATTATCCCAACCGGCATTTCTCGACCAAATCGAACCCGATGTTGGTCTGGTTGCCACAATTCTTTCGGTTAAAGAAAGCCTTCCTCCTCAGGCCTTATCCGTGGCTCGTCAGTTGGTGTATAGACTCGCCAGACAAGTTGAACAACGATTGAAATTTAAGCTGATTTCAAGAATCAGCGGTGTACGAGATCAACAGTCGAAAATTAAGAACCCACATCATCAGGAGATTGACTGGCACCTTACCATAAAACGAAATCTCAGATTTTATCAACCTGAGCTCAAGACCATCATTCCGGATGTCATACTGGGTAGGCCCAGAAAGACCAATCAATCGAAGCGACTGATTATTCTGGTAGACCAGAGTGCTTCTATGGTCGAATCTCTCATTTATGCCGGCATTTTAGGATCCATTATGGCGACAATAAAAAGTCTGAAAACCCATTTAGTGGTTTTTGATACCGAGGTGGTAGACTTAAGCGAATACCTACACGATCCAGTAGAGCTCTTGATGCAGAGCCAACTCGGTGGAGGAACTCACATAGCAAAAGCATTGGGATATGCGGAAAACATAATACGGGGTGAGTCAATTGATTCGTTTGTAGTTTTAATAAGTGACCTTTTCGAAGGGGCTCCGCTGGAGCTACTTTATGATCACGTGCAGTCTTTAATCAATCGGTCGGTGGTTATGATTTCACTTCTTGCTCTCGACGACCAGGGGACCCCCGCTTACGACAAAGAAGTTGCAAAAAAACTATCGGCTATGGGCGTCACCTGCTTTGCTTGTACCCCAGATCAATTTCCCCTCTTGATGGCATCAGCACTTAACGGTGAAGATCTACGTCATTTTGCATCATAATCTCAGCTAAAGCTAAGAGAGCCTTTGAACTTTAGACTAAACGCCTGGCACTAACTTTCTATCGATCTTCCTTCCTTGAGCAAGCTTAATAAGTACTCACCATAGCCGCTTTTAAGATACTTCTGCCCCAGCTTCTCGAGTCCAGCTGCATCAATAAATCCCTTCTGCCATGCGATCTCTTCAATACAACCAATTTTCAATCCCTGTCGATCTTCAATGGCTTGCACAAACTGTCCGGCTTGAATCAAAGACTCATGTGTACCGGTGTCCAACCAGGCTATTCCCCGGCTTAGAGAAGCGACCTTGAGTCGACCCTGTTTTAGATAATGGCGATTGACATCGGTAATTTCTAATTCACCCCGGGGGCTCGGTTTCAGGTTCTGGGCAATCGATACCACTTGATTGTCATAAAAATATAAACCAGGTACGGCAAAATTGGATTTGGGCCGAACCGGTTTTTCTTCAATAGAAATGGCATGATGGTTTTGATCAAACTCAACAACGCCATAACGTTCCGGATCTGCAACACGATAGGCAAAAACAACACCACCATCTGGATCAGCAGCTTGCTCGAGCTGTTCATCTAGCCCACTTCCATAAAAGATATTGTCACCAAGTATTAAAGCAACACCTTCCGCACCTACAAATGATGCCCCTATAATAAACGCTTCAGCGAGGCCCCGGGGCTCCGCTTGCTCAGCATAGGCAAAGTTGCAGCCCAAATTACTCCCATCGCCAAGCAATTTTTCAAAGAGGGGAAGATCATGTGGAGTGGAAATGATTAAAATATCCCGGATGCCGGCAGTCATCAATGTAGATAGGGGATAGTATATCATCGGCTTATCATACACCGGCATCAATTGTTTACTCACCGCCAGGGTAAGTGGATATAACCGTGTGCCTAGTCCTCCGGCGAGTATTATTCCTTTCATTGAGGCATTAAATTATGCTGGTTTAGTAGATCTGGGCATAAAGATAAATTTTGCGCCGAGTTCACTTATCACAAAAAGGCAGAGATCGTGCTTCGGATCCTTATATATACCTTGAAAGTCTTCAATTTTTTCTGCAGAAATTACCTGCTTAGTAGCAAATTCTTCTAGTGTGCTGGCATGAATGGACCAGTTACCCTTCGACTTGTCCTTCACAACAACAGGGATACCTAACTCAATTTCCTGCTGATGCACGACTAAAATCGGATACTTTGAAATGTCCTTCTGCATAATCGCGTCCGATGACTTCTCCATAATGTCGAGGTAAGGTTTCAGTTCCCTCTGTAACTGTAAGAATTGTGCTGATTTCTTATTTTTCATCTCGTCTCATTAAAAGGGCCACATTTTCAATATGACTGGTATGAGGAAACATGTCAACCGGTTGAATCTGTAACACCCGGTACTGAGCTGCCAGGATAGCAATGTCTCTTGCCTGAGTGGCAGGATTACAACTTATGTAAACCACTTTTCGGGGTTTTGCATTCAGTATACTTACCACTACCTTTTCGTTCATTCCTCCTCTGGGAGGATCCGTGATGACCACATCTGGCCTACCGTGTCGATTTAGCAGGTCCTCCGTAAATACATTCTTTACATCTCCCACATAAAAGTGTGCATTATGAATGCCATTATTTTTTGCGTTTTCTTTTGCATCGCTAATAGCATCATAAATCTCTTCCACGCCAATGATTTCCTTACAATCACTTGCCACAAATAAAGCAATACTACCGGTACCGGTGTATAAGTCATAGACAATATCCTCTTGGTTAAGGTCAGCAAATTTTCGCACAACCTGATATAATCGATGAGCTTGTAATGAATTGGTTTGGAAAAATGATTTAGGCCGGATTCTAAAAACGAGATCCCCTAATTTCTCCCGGATCGATTCGGCCCCCTTGTAGCAAATAATATGTTGGTCAAAAAGCGTGTCGTTCTTTTTTTCGTTTATCGCGTAGTTCAAAGAAGTGATCGATGGGAATTGTTCAGTCACCGCATTAAGTAGATCCTTTCTTTCCACTTCATCTTCATATCCGAAACTCATGACTAGCATCCATTCTCCTAATGTAGAATTCCTCAAAATCATATTACGCAAAAACCCGGTATGCCTGACCGGATCATAAAATGATAAATTCTTTCGCAGAGCATAGTCACGAATGAAGTTGCGAATATCATCAGCGGGCTGCGACATCAACAAACACTGCTGAAGATCAACCACCTTGTTAAAGAATCCCGGCGGATGCAGGCCTAGAGCCACCTCTTCTGAGATCGGTTTGTCATTTAAGATTTCCAATTTTGTTTTCCAACGCTGGTTGGAAAATGAAAACTCCATTTTATTACGGTAATGATATTCGGCCGGAGCAGGTAAGATTTTATCAACCTGCTCAACGTCAACCTTGCCAATTCTGGCAAATGCCTCCCGAACTATTTTTTCCTTTTCAAATAACTGGTTTTCATAGCGGAAGTGTTGCCATTTACATCCTCCACAATCTATGAAGTGTGAACATGCCGGTTCCTGCCGCGCTGGTGAATACTTTACGAAGTGATGCGGAACTCCCTGATAATAACCTTTTTTCTTGCGCAATATTTTCACATCCAGGACATCACCGGGTACGGCATCTTCAATAAAC
>JABDLW010000093.1 GCA_013001805.1 Saprospiraceae bacterium
GAAGATACCGGGTGGTAACTGACTGAGGATCAACGAAGTCAGAAACGATGAGAACGGCTTATGATTTTGAAATAATAAATTAACAGTAGGAAAATCAGCGCAATTTGGGTATTTCAACATCCTCCTAAAGTGCTGATCATTTTTGCTCCTGTGATTTACTCAGCAACTCAAGCATCTCCTCATCAGATTTGCCGATATTAGTAAGCAGAAATTCAGCATCATCTGCAAAGTCCGAATCAGGGTATTTGTCCATAAACATGACGTAGAGTTCTTTAGCCCTATCGTATTGCTTTAGATCCTCATCGCACATGAAAGCATGTAGAAATAGAGCTTTCGAAGCCAGTTCATTATCCGGGTGGTTTTCATAAATGTCTTCGAAGATCTTTTCGGCCGCGGCAAAATCGCGGACAGCACGGGCTGTCTCTCCAGCTTTCCAAAGGTAGTCCAATCTTTTACTGTCTTTGGTTTGCGATGCCATCTCCTGATAGAGAACCAACAATTGCTGCAAAGTCTCCTGGCTGGGGGATTCAGCCAGGTTGGCCTCAAGCCGGGCAATTTCTTCTGTCGCATCATTTGACGACGTCTTGCATGCAAAAAGGCAAAGGAAGGTAAGTAACAAGAGAACTTTATACATGGTATCCGCTGTTTTCTGATGTTTAGGATCAAATTTATCCATATTTTGACGATTCTTTAGTCTCTTTAAATTAAAAGGAATGAAATATTGCACTACGGTATTGGTTTTGACTCTGCTTCACGGTCTGCTAATTGGCCAAATCAAGATAAATAGCCCATATCAAAAGAAAGAGGATAAATCTTACATCCCGGATTCGAATACTCCCGATAACACCGGTACCAATGCTCCGGCTGACATGGGCGGCGATGAAGTCTTGATCGGTCAGGTAGTGCAAGATCTTTTTTCCGCGATGAATGAAAGTAATGGTAACAAAATCAAATCGCTCTTTGCAGCTGAAGGCAGGTTATTGAGCACCAATCAAGATGGGAGCATCAATACACTGAGCATAGATGACTTTTCTACTCAGATCAGCCAATCAGCCAAGGGATCTTTGGAAGAACGTATCAATAGTATGGAAATCAGGGTGGATGATCATTTGGCAACGGCCTGGGTGGAATATGATTTTTTCTATAATAAAAATCTGCACCATTGTGGCGTTGATGCCTTCCAGCTGTATAAAGGAAGTTCCGGATGGAAGATTATCCAGATCACTGATACCAGGCGCGAAAACTGTGTTGCCGGCGGACGAGGGGGATACATTGGTGAGATGCTGGACAAGTGGCATCTGGCTGCCAGTGACGCCAATGCGAGTGCATACTTCGGTGCCCTGGCAAATGAAGCGGTTTATCTGGGTACCGATGCCAGTGAAAGATGGAACAAGGAGGAATTCATCGCATTTGCGAAACCATTTTTTGAGAAGGGCAATGCCTGGTCTTTTAATGCAAGAGAACGAAACGTCTATTTCTCAGACGATGGCCAAATGGCCTGGTTTGATGAACTGCTGGATACCTGGATGGGCACATGCCGTGGTTCGGGTGTACTGAAAAAGCAAAGCGATCAATCCTGGAAAATCATGCAGTATAATCTCGCCATTCTTGTACCCAATGCGGTGGTGCAGGAGTATATCAAATTAGTGGAAAGTAAATTGTAGCAAATAAGTAGTAGGCAGGGCTTAAGCCATGGATATATCCTGATTTTTCCCGGCTTGGTCGAGAAGAGGAAACTCAAACGGTACAAAATGCATTTATTGGAAAAACGCATGCGATGCTAAAGCGAGTCAAAACATGGCTGGGAATTGAGGGAGTGAAAGTAGAACTGATCATACCCGAAGTGATAAATATCGACGATGGAGTAATCAAGGGAAGTGTTCGGCTTTCATCCATGAATGCACAGTCGGTGACTTCACTGCATTTCAAATTGATTGAAAAATATGTGCGTGGCAGAAGAAAATCAAAACTCACGGATGAATACCTACTTAGCGAAAAAGAGGTTCCAGTTTTAATTGAAGTTCCAGCCAACAAACCCATTGATTATCAATTTGATATGTCATTCAACATCATTCAATCGGAGATGGATCGACTCGAGGCAAAAAACTTCATCCTGAAGGGTTTGGTCAAAGCCGCAAAAAAGATAAAAGCGGTCAAATCGGAGTTCCGGCTTGAGGTCGAGGCCGATGTTCTCGGCACTGCATTGAATCCCTATGACAGAAAAATCCTCGAATTGAATTAGGTACTCCCTTAACCACGTGACTGGACAAATCTTTTTAACCAACTATGACCCAGTGGCTTCTGCCAGGACACCAACAGGTCGGCTTTAGTCCGGATTAGATTGTCAAATACCAGCGTGTTGTAATCGATTTCTCCAGCCTGATAGAGTGCGGCAAACTCACTTTTTGGAACGGTATGAATCTGACCGTCTTTCTCATAGGAGAAAGTAAACCGGTCAAAAAGCTGGAGATCAAATCGTTTTTCCAGTGACCTGACAAAAGTAACCGAGGCATCAATAGAACAGCCAGAGGCCTGATTGTAAGTCTCATCTACAATGAGAACGACAAAGCGGTTGTGAAAGACGTCACCAAAAGCAGCAAGAGGACGCTGATGTGCCGACCAGCTACTTACAAATTCACCGATTTCTTGCTTTATTTGCCCAACTTTATCCTCAGCGATGGCTTCATGATTTTGATAAATCCAAATTCGGGCGTCCTGATTCAGTTTGTCAAATTCGATTTTCATAATTTGTTTGCTTGCACGATTAATTCTGAAAGATCATAAACCATAATGCTTTCCTGCTCTTTTGCCGACACACCATCTTGTAGCATTGTCAGGCAAAAAGGACAGTTGGCAGCTATGATATCGGGACTGGTTTTGATCGCTTCTTCGATGCGTTCGACATTGATTCTTTTATTTCCGGGCTCATCCTCTTTAAACATTTGGGCTCCACCAGCTCCGCAACAAAGTCCGTTGGATCCGGACCGGGCCATTTCCTCAAATTCAACATTCAAACTTGCAATCAACTGTCGTGGTGCTTCATATTCACCATTGGCCCGACCAAGATAACAAGAATCGTGGTAAGTAAGTTTCGTTCCTTTCAAACCTTCTCCCGCGATCTTCAACCTCCCTTCAGCTTGTAAACTTTGCAATAACTGCGTATGATGCAGTATTTCATAGTCTCCCCCCAGGGCGGGATAATCATTCTTTAGTACATTAAAACAGTGAGGACAGGTGGTTACGATACGCTTTACCTGGTAAGTATTGAGTGTTTCAATGTTTTGCAATGCCAACATCTGAAAAACAAACTCATTGCCCGCTCGTCTCGCGGGGTCACCCGTACATTGTTCTTCTTTACCAAGAATGGCAAAGGGTATATCACAATAATTGAGAATTTTTACAAAAGCGCGAGTCACTTTTTGAGCCCGGGGATCAAAACTTCCGGCACAACCGATCCAAAAAAGAATTTCGGGAGGCTTTTCAGCATTGTAGTTGGCCATTACCGGCACTTTCAAGTCAGTCATAAAATATCATTATTCGGTGATCCAGGCATCTCTATCTGTTGTCACCTGCCAAACGGCTCCACTATTTTCCAAGCTGGTAAACATTGGCACCCAGTCTTGTGGACCTGCACCCAGGGTCAGTATCTCGTAGCGGCGCATTTCCAGGATGATCTCCAACGGATTAATCAGCACCGGGCAGGCCTCTACACAGGCATTACAGGTGGTACAGGCATGAATTTCCTCGGCATCAATCAAATCAAAAAGAGATTTCCCATCATCAAAGTTTAGGGCGGTTAGTTTAACGTCAGTTGCTGCGCCTTCCTGGTTGATAAATTCTTTATTCCCCGTCTTTAATTT
>JABDLW010000099.1 GCA_013001805.1 Saprospiraceae bacterium
TCACCACACAGACTCCATTTGGCAATCGCTCCTCCGAAGAATCCATCGCGTTTTGAGTGGATGGTGGAAAAAATTACTGAACTCGGTATCGATGCCATTACGCCAATCGTCACCGGACGATCAGAGAAATTCCGCCTTAAGCAAGACCGGCTGCAAAAAATCGCCATCAGTGCCTTAAAACAGTCTGGCAACTCATTTTTACCCACCATTAATAAAGTAACCCATTTCGGTGAGGTAATCCCCCTGCTAACGAATTACAACAATAAATTTATAGCCCATTGTCAGACGGAGGGATTGCCGCATTTAGCTGGTTATAGCCTGGGATCGCATGAAACGGTTATTTTAATTGGACCGGAGGGGGACTTCACCTTGGATGAAATTGATTTGGCAGTAAAAGCTGGTTTTACTGCAGTATCGCTGGGAAATTCCCGGTTGCGAACCGAAACCGCCGGATTTTACGTTACTACATTGCACAACATTCTGAAAAATAGAGATCAATGAAGAGAATCTTTTGGCTGCTGGGAGCAGTTTTGTTATTTCAGTCCAGTCTTTTCGAGGCGCCGGGAATAAATTCGGGAGACTTAAAACTCGCCTTACTCAAGTATAATGGAGGCGGAGACTGGTATGCCAATCCGACTGCGCTGCCTAATCTTTCCAAGTATTGCAATCTTCACCTGGGAACGTCGCTAAATCCGGATTATGCTACGGTCGATGTGGGTAGTATTGACCTTTTTAATTACCCTTTTGTGCATATGACAGGACATGGCAACGTCGTATTTAGCGCATCTGAGGCCGAGAATCTACGCAAGTATCTGATTGGCGGCGGATTTCTCCATATTGATGATAATTACGGTATGGACCCTTATATCCGTACGGCAATGAAAGAGATATTTCCGGAATTGGAGTGGATAGAACTACCCTTTGATCACGCCATTTATCACCAGACCTTCAATTTCAACAAGGGCCTTCCTAAAATCCATGAGCACGATAAGAACCCATCACAAGGATTTGGTCTCCTCTGGGAAGGCCGGCTGATTTGCTTTTATTCTTTTGAAAGTGACCTGGGTGATGGATGGGAAGATCCCGATGTTCACAATGATCCTATCGAGGTGCGCGAAAAGGCTTTACAAATGGGGGCAAATATTATTCAGTATGCTTTTTCCGGGTGATGGGATGCCGGCTTTTGGAAAGCAATCGAGATCCCACTATTTAGGACAGGGAAAATTCCCAGGCCAGGTATTTTGTATGGAAAGAGACCATCATAGGTTCATAAAAAATCATTTGAAGCTAAGCGGCATAGCGTCTCCTGACATATTTTTTAATATTTAGCCAGAAAGCCAGGACCAGATATATGATGATTGGTGATCCCATTGCCACAAAGGTGGTATAGATAAAATAAAGCCTGATCTTGGCACTGCTGATTCCAAGCCGGTCCCCGGTGTAACTGCAGACCCCAAAAGCGGACCTCTCAACAACATCTTTGAAGAATGAAGAAATCATAACACAGACTAGATAAGTTAGAGGAATAGATCAAAGATAAGGCATTTTGCGCACTAATATTTTGCCTGATAAGTGACCAGACCGCCGGAATTTGCATCATTCCCTGGAATAGTTACTTCAATGACATCCTCCAGGATGTTGTTCTTTAGCAGTTTGACGAAAAAAACGCCAGAATGTTGATATTTCACCAGGAAATCCGGTGAAGTAACTTTTGTCTTGAGACCATCTCCCCTATCAAGGTAGTAGACAGCATCCGGATCGTAGTTATGTATCCGGAGGTTAATGCTCGCCGTATCGCTATGCTCCTGCAACACCAATTTACCTGCAGTAACTACCGTTGCGCTGCTGACCAGGGGCAGAGGCGATAAACCGGATACCGGAAGATAGGCTGCATGGTCTCTTTCACTCATTTTTACTTCATGATGAATCGTAAACAGGCCGGAAATTCCGACAAGAGCAATAAATAGTAAGAGGATGTATTCTCTCATTGTGTACATGGGTTTGATTCATAGTAGAAATCTTTCAATTTCTACCTTAAATAGTTTTAAATGTGGATCAAATATATTACATTTATTTATAATGTATAATTTATTCCACGGGAAAATACTTAAGGAATTTAGCTTGATCAGGATCGCAACAATGGATGTAAAAGAGGCGTAATTTTCAGTCAACTGCACAAATGAAGTAGTCAAGGAGACCCTATTATCGCACTTCTTGTTACTTTTGTGGCTGAAATGACGCTTGACAATCTTAAGACGTCTCTAAAAGTTGAAATCACAATATGGCAGATAAAAAAGTTCAGAATCAAATTAACATCGAATTGCCGGAAGAGGTAGCTGAGGGTATTTACTCGAATCTTGCCATTATCTCACACTCCCACTCAGAGTTTGTGTTGGATTTTGTACGGATGATGCCCAACGTTCCCAAAGCCAAAGTAAAGGCAAGAGTGATACTTACTCCGCAGCATGCCAAACGTTTGCTCAGGGCTCTGGCTGACAATGTCAACAAGTTTGAGTCACAGTTTGGTGTCATAGCGGAAAACGATCTTCCCTCTTATCCCAATATGAATTTTAATACACCGCCGGCACAAGCGTAGTGGCATCCTTGCAAAAAATTTTTGAATCACTGACAATCATTATCCTATGCCAAAGTTGTCAGCCAGGGTAGAATCTACCTTCGCTTCTCCGTTTCGCAAATTTTTACCTCTGGCCCAGCAGGCAAAAGCAAGAGGTACACAGGTCGTTCATCTCAACATTGGTCAACCGGATTTTCTCATGCCACCCGATACCTTAGATGGCATCGGTGATCTGTACCAAAAGTTTATACCCTATGGTGAAGCCGAGGGTCAAATGCCTTTACGTCAAGCCTGGTGTCAGTATTATGAAAAATTTGGAGTAACCCTGGATACGGAAGAACTCATTATCACCTGTGGGGCCAGTGAGGGCATATACTTCACGCTTATGGCCATCGCCGATCTCAATGACCAGATCATTGTACCGGAACCATTTTATGCCAACTACAATGGGTTTTGCCAAATGGCAGGTGTTGAGATTGTTCCGCTCTTTTCTTCAATCGATGATGGATTCCCTATTCCTGGGATCTCAGCGTTCGAAGAAGCGATCGGTCCCCGGACAAAAGCCATTTTGCTTAGCAATCCCAACAATCCTTCGGGCAAGGTCTACAACCGACAGATGCTCCTGGATCTGGTGGGATTGGTCAGGAAGCATGATCTATATCTGCTGGTGGATGAAGCCTACAGCGAATTTATCTACGAAGATTTTGAATTTATCCCGGCACTATCTTTTGCCGGTGTGGAGAAAAACGTGGTGGTTATAGACTCCATCTCTAAACGTTTCAATGCCTGTGGTGTGCGGGTTGGCGCCATTGCTTCACGCAATACTGAACTATTACAAAACATCGCCAAGTATAGCCGGTTACGATTGAGCCCTCCCATGTTAGGTCAGACATTTGCCACCAGAGCCTTGCAACTCTCCAACACTTACCACCAGGAGTTGCGCAAGGATTTTGCCGAAAGACGGGCTTATATTCTACATCGCTTAGATGGAATGGAAGGCGTATTATATCATGCACCCGAAGGGGCCTTTTATCTTTTCGTACGCTTGCCTATTGACGATTCCGATCGCTTTTGTGCCTGGCTACTGACCGATTTCGCCCACGATGGCAGAACCGTTATGCTCTCTCCCGGAACCGGATTTTATGCCACACCAGGCAAAGGAAAAAATGAAGTTCGCATTGCTTACATTTTGGAAAAACCTGCCCTGGAGATCGCCATGGATTGTTTGGAGCATGCCCTGAATGTTTATCCCGGATCTACTAAAAATACTTCTCTGAGTGCCGTTTCGGTCTAGGAGGCCGTAACCTGGATGTGGAGACAATTTTTTACGGTTTTATAATCGTACCAGATCTATAACATTATCGGTACAACAAGTAATATATCGAGGAAATAATCGTAATAATAAGTGGTGCTAAACAACTTTTTTTTTCGCAGATGCATCTTAATTTAATGATTCTATAAGATTTCATTAAGAATTTCCAGTGGGGAAAAGGCTATTTTACCGAGGAAATTAAAAACCCGTCAGATGAAGAACACAACTCTAACCATTTTCATCGTAGCCTTGCTTGGTATTGGAGCTTACTATTTTTTTGCCAAAAGTGAAACTGGTGAAACCGCCAGAATTATCACCACCGAAGTCAAGCAGGGTCCTTTCAAAATTTATGTAAATGCCACCGGGGAGCTTAAAGCAAAGCGCTCGGTAAAAATCCGGGGCCCTCAAGGTATGCGCTCGGTAGGTATTTATCAGACCACTATCTCCAACATGATTCCGGAAGGTACTGTGGTAAAAAAGGGTGATTTTGTCGCCAGTCTGGACAAGACCGAATTGGCTTCGAAAATGGCGGACGTGCAGACAGAAATTGATAAAATACAAACCCAATTGGCACAGGCCCAAATTGACACGGCCATTGACATGAAAGAAATCAGAGATGAAATTGCCAATCTTGAATTTTCCATGCAACAGGAGCGTCTGGAAATTGAAAAAAATCGATTCGAGCCCCAGATGATTATTGAAGAATCGAAACTGAAACTTGAAAAATCAGAAAGAGATTATATACAACTTCAGGAAAAATTAAGATTGAAGAAAATTCAATCCGAAGCGAAGATAGAAGAGATTGATGCCAATTTGCGGCAGCAGACCAATAAAATGGATCAGTACAACCGGATTTCAGCTGATTTTACTGTTATGGCTCCCGAGGATGGCATGCTGATTTACGAGCAATCCTGGAATGGAAAAAAAGTACCCGGGTCGCAGATCAATGCCTGGGATCCTACGGTAGCCGAGTTACCCGACTTGTCAGAATTTATTTCGGTGATTTATGTCAATGAAGTCGACGTTAGCAAGGTGAAAAAAGGCCAAAGCGTACAGATCAAAGTAGATGCCTTCCCGGAGAAACTATTCGCAGGCGTTGTCAATGAAGTGGCCAATATTGGGCAGCAGCTACGCAATCAAGATGCAAAAGTTTTTGAGGTTACGGTACAAGTCAATGAAGCTGACAGTGTACTTCGTCCTGCCATGACCACCAGCAACGAAGTACTAGTCTACGCCTACGAAGATGTCCTCTCTATTCCCCTGGAAGCCTATCAGAAAAATGACAGCATCGAGTTTATCGTAGTGAAAGAAGGTAATAATTATACACGCCGCGAGGTACTGGGCCATGTGTCAAACAATGACGAAATCGTCATTGCCGCAGGATTAAAACCCGATGATGTAGTTTGCCTTACCTTTCCCTCAGACCTCCAGGCTTTACCGTTACGCGAGCTGGATCCCGATGTGAAAGAGAAAGCGAAAAAAGACATGCAGGTTGCCAATTCCGAACGAACGAAGATTGAGCGGGAAAAGGCAAACAAGGTGCAAGGTGATCTTGCCGGCCGGGATGAACCATCTTCAGGAGGCATCATTATCATCAACTGATGGTAGTTGGTAAAATGGAAGTTGCTCTGCTTAACTTTAAGCTGGCACTGCAAGGAATCTTGCAAAATAAGTTGCGATCGTTTCTCACCGCACTCGGCATCATATTTGGTGTCGCTGCAGTGATTGCCATGTTGGGCATCGGCACCGGAGCCAAACAATCTATTCTGGAGCAATTGTCATTGATCGGCGCCAACAGCATCGTAGTCAAAGCAAAATTACCCGATGCGTTTAACAATACTCAGGAAGAAAATAACGATCAAAATACATCTTCCGTTGGTGATCCGTCCGAAGTAAAAGGATATACTCCCGGTCTGTCACTAGAGGACATGAGAGTGTTGAAAACGCTGATGCCGACTACTGATCGCATCAGTCCGGAAATTGTGCAGGATATGACCATCATCCGTGATAAGACCCTGCAAAGAGCTCGCTGCGTGGGCATTACCAACGATTTTTTTGAAATAAATAACCTGGAAGTCGATCGAGGCAAAAAATTTCAGGAAATGCATTTTGAACTGGGTACCAACGTTTGTATAGTCGGAAGTGCCATCGCCACCCGATTATTTAAAGGAGAAAATCCGATCGGAAAGCAAATCAAGTGCGGTCATGTCTGGTTTAAAGTGATCGGTATTTTAAAGGCGAGGAGAATTCAGAAAACCAAAGTCGAAGAATTAAGTATTCGAGATTATAATGACGATGTTTTTGTTCCAATTACCTCATTTATGTTGCGCATAAGCGACCGAAAAAGAATTGATGCTTCGGATGTGGTCAGGGGCCGGGGAGATGAACGAAACGACCAACTGGAAAACTACCATCAGATAGACCGGGCAGTAGTGCGCATCAGCGAACCCGGATATGTGGAACCCAGTGCTGAATTAATTGCCAGAATTTTGCAGCGCAGGCATAACGGCAAGATTGATTTTGAAATTGAAGTGCCGGAACTACTATTAAAGCAACAGCAGAAAACCCAGGAGACATTCAATTTTGTTTTGGCGGTGATTGCCGGTATATCTCTTCTGGTAGGTGGCATCGGCATCATGAATATTATGCTGGCCAGCGTCTTGGAGCGCATCAAAGAAATCGGCATTCGCAGGTCGCTGGGAGCTAAAAAACTCGATGTGATTCTCCAATTTTTATTTGAGGCTATTGCTATCAGTCTCATTGGTGGTTTGATCGGAGTGGCACTAGGTATCGCCGCAGCCAAAGTCATTGCTTCCACTGCAGACATACCTACCGTGATAACCTGGTGGTCGGTCTGTTTGTCCTTTGTGGTTGCTGCCGGCATCGGTCTGATCTTCGGTCTCCTGCCTGCCAAACGCGCTGCCAATCTTGATCCGATCACTGCTCTTCGCACCGAATAAACCATCACTTGTATGAAATGGATTGCCCTAATTTTTTCCGTCACTTTTTTTTGCCTGAAACTGACAAGCCAGCCCGATCGCATTGATATTACACTCAGCGAAATTATCCGTATCGCCCAGGGAGAGGCACCGGTAGCGCTGATTGCCCAAACCCGTTTAAGTAATAATTATTGGCGCTATCAGTCATCACTGGCAGATTTTAAACCTCAATTAAGTCTTTGGGGCACCTTACCAGACTTAAATCGCTCCATTGAGTCCATACCTTTACCCGATGGTACCGAGAAATTCCTTAACCGGTCTTTTATGAATACGCAATCTGGTGTTCGTATGAGCCAGCGAGTGGCCCAAACCGGTGGGCTGTTTTATGCCGGGACTAATTTGCGCCGGATTGATCTATTTGGCGACTTCGCATCTATATCCTATCTGTCCGCACCACTTACTTTCGGCTTTGTGCAACCTCTCTTTCAATTCAATCAATATAAGTGGGATCGACAGCTGCAAGCACTTGATTACGAATCATCTACCAAAAGATATTCTGAAGAAAAAGAAACCATTGCTTATGATGCGGTGAATTTATTTTTCACCTTATATCTTGCTCAACTTAATCTGGAAGAAGCACGTCGCCAAAAGATCTATGCCGATTCACTTTATCAAATTTCCATAGGTAGATTTGAAGTGGGCAGAATTGCAGAAACCGCCTTGCTTCAGATTGAGCTGCGATCAAAAAATGCCGACACCGAAGTAGCCACTGAGCTGCTCAATTACCAAACCGCAAATCAAAACCTGCGGAATTTTCTCGGAGTAAAAAATGATGTAGAATTTAATTTGCAGACTCCCGAAATCCTTCCCGAATATGACATTGATCCGGTCACTGCGCTGCAATATGCCCGGGCTTATCGCAGTCAGACTACCGAATTTCGCATTCGGCTGATGGAGGCCCAGATGGACATGGAGGAAGCACAAAAATCCGGTGGATTAAATATAGATTTGAGTGGTTCATTTGGCCTATCGCAAACGGCCCCTACTTTTATCGACGCCTATAGAAATGCCATTGATCAGGAACGCATCACTTTGCAATTCCAAATACCTATCGCCGATTGGGGGAAAAATCGGGCCCGCCGCGAAATTGCCAAATCAAATCTGGATTTAACCCAACGTACCATCGAGCAAGATAATGTCAATTTTGAACAGGAAGTGATTTTACGTGTCCAACAGTTTGCCTTAAAAAGATCCCAACTTGAACTTTCACTGCGTGCTTCAGAAGTCGCGCAAAAAAGAGTGGAAATTGCCAAGAGCCGTTATCAAATCGGAAAGATTGATGTTACTGATCTCAACATCGCCTTAAATGAATATCAGGATGCGCGCAAGGCATACATTCAGGCAGTGTGGTCACTCTGGACCGCTCACTACGAAATCAGGAATCTGACACTATTTGATTTTATTAATCGAAAGTCACTAGCAGAGAATCCGGCAAGTCTGAATTAGATTCAGGGCATCCTCACTCCCAGTTGCATCCTTGCTTATACTATCTATTTTTTTACGGAGATTTGTATCTCATAGATTTTTTACCAGTCTGCCCATAAACAAACACGAAAATACCTATGGTTTATCATAATAGGTGAAATCCTTTTTGATCATATTATTTTCGATGCTAAATATTGAAACGATGGGAAGGGTCCATACTGAGCCATCGGTTAGCGTTCCGGTTGATAAATATTCCACAATGACTTGCCCCTTATCCGATTCATAAATATTTTCAATTTCATCGGCAATATCGGGCGTATTCTTGTTCAGCTTCATATAATTTTCAAGGATTGCATCCCGTGTCTGCAACACCGATTTCATACCCGTTGCCGGATCCTTGATTTCCGCAAATTCAGCGTACAGTTTTACCACTTCTTCCCAATTATGCTGATTGAAATAGTGAAATAAAAGTTTAATCAAAGCGATGTTGGCGGAACTTCGTTTCATCGCAAAGGTTTGATATTTCCATTGTCCATCTTTCGATGGTCCGGAAATTTCTGCAACCAGTCGATCTGGTGCAATCTGGGTATAGGATATTACCTGAGGAAAATCGTGTTCCGGGGCCTCAACGATAAATTTTCCCGGCGAGATATAAGAGGATTCGAAAACAACGGGATTGCCTTTGTTCTGATCCCGCACCGCAGGAATATAGAGTATTCCTTTGTCTTTTGCAACAATCCTTAATGTTTCAAAAATTATGGTGTCGACTCCTTTTATGGCATAACTTTTTCCCTGATATTCTGAAGGACTGATCTGGGTCCACTTTTCGTAAATTAATCCGGAAGATGTTTCATTTTCCCACGTTCCCAGCAGCCATTCAAGGCTACCAATAGCTGAGCTGTCCTGCATTTTTGTTGATTCCACACAAAGGATCCTTGATGATGAGGCGAAAAACAATAGGGTAATTAGAAGAATTGATTTCATAGTTCATTTTTTAGCATGCCAAATACTATATTTCTTTACCGCTGTCAACGTTATAAAAAATACCGGTCGCTGAATTCTCCAGTTTAGTCTTAGTCGATGGCCAAAGGGCCATAGTGCAAAATGTAACATCGCCAAGATGCATTATTGATTAATCCGAAAATTGTAAAATTGCGACAATTACTCAGCTGAATAAAATAAGGCTGATAATTTAAGGTTAGCGGCATAAAACTGCTTTGGACTCTGACCTGTGAACTCTTTAAAATCTTTAATGAAATGAGCCTGATCGTAGTAGTTGCTTTCATGAGCCAGCCGGGTTAGGTTACAGCCACCTTTAGCTGATAGCATTTTAAGTGTCCTCTGTAAGCGAATGATTTTTGCTAATTGTTTAGGGCTGATGCCCACGATAGAAGCAAATCTACGTTCTAATTTTCTACGATGTATATGCAAGTCATCCGATAGCGCTGCAACCTGAACATCTCCTTGAGATTGTAAAATAACGGTGACACTCGCATTGATTATTTGATCAATAGCTTCATCCCCGGGCAATCTCTCCAATAAAAATGACTCACAAATATTTTTTCGCTGGGTGGCATTAGCCGCATGGTACATTTTGCCTTCTAGTACCTCACCCGCACTCCCGAAAAGTTCCGATAGTCTGGTTGCTTTGTTTCGCATTTTAATAAGCGGCAAAGTAGCAAAAGGTAGATACCCATCAGGATGAAAGCGTACAGCGAAAATGTCCGTCTTACCGGTCGGTTCAATTTCCAGTGCATGGGTTATTTGACCAAAGACAAAGCTCCGGGGCTGCACAATGGTAGTTCCGTCGTTCCGGTATTGGAGATAAGGATCACCAAAGTGAAATATCAGTTCCATGCATCCGTCAGGGACGATTCTTTGTTTGATCAAAGTGTCTCCTGCTGAAGATTTCAGAGTCCAGATACATTTAATGAAGGAACTGAGTTCTGTGGCCGGTTGATAAGTTTTGTATTCCATGACACAACATTACCGAGAGTTTTCGCCAATCCTATTCGATAACCTATTTGGCTGTTTTAAGATACTAATTTTGCTATTGGTGATTGGGGAATAATTCACGGCTTAAAGCGATAAAGACATTAGGGTGTCACTGTCAATTTCAACCGCGTAAATTCGCCTCGCACCGTAAAATGTCTGAGAATAACTTCTGACACACTTGTCTTGGGGGAAGCCTTCGACCAGAGCAGTGCCAGAGAAGGCCGAAGGACTCATCATGACAAGCCAAAGGGAGGACTCATTTAAGTGAACCCTAATAAGTCGAAAGGAATCCCTTCGAAGGTGCCCAGCCTGAGATCAGTCCATTCTCTTTGGTACCAGTGATAACCCCTTTATTTACTCTGGCGATGCGATCGTAATGCCACTCTCCAATAATATAGCTTCTATCGCCAGTAATCTATTTTCTACATTGGATTTCGTCCCTGCCGCGACCTCTCCAGCCCTGGCAAGATCTTCTAATTGCATTTCAAGTCTTTCTATCGTTGATTGCTGCTCTTTTATGGCCTCGACGAGTACGGGAATAACACCCATATACGCCACGGTATATA
>JABDLW010000110.1 GCA_013001805.1 Saprospiraceae bacterium
GGCCACCACCATATGCTCGTACTTCTTATACTCACATCCTGGAGGAATAATTAGAGTTGGGGTGAGAACCTGATTTATCACCGCTTTTGCGGTACTGCCAAAGATATTCTTTATTTTACTGGCACCATTCGATCCCATCACAATTAAGTGTAACCGATCTCCCTTCACCATCCCCCGAAGCATTTCCGGCACTTCGCCTTCCGCCACTTTGAGACGAATTTGTTTTTTCTCAGGTAAAGAACCCTCCAGGGATTTAACCAATTGTTGCATCTCTCTTTCCGAATCTTCCTGCAGGATATCACGCATCGAAATAAAATGACCGGTTGCTCTGACTCTCTGATAGAAATGTACAATGGCAAGCTCCTCACCAAAAACTCTTTGTAACCCAATGGCATATTTCAAGGCATTCTCAGAAACATCAGAAAAATCGGTAGGTGAAACCAGCTGAATCATTTCATTTTATTTTATCAAGAATCATGCATAATAAGAGTAGGAATCCTGGCATTTAAGGCAGCTTGCCGTGACAGGCTCCTGAAAATAATTTGTTGCAAAAAATTCCGCCGCTCGGAGATATAAATCAAGAGTTCTGCTTTATGCTCTTTAGCGTACCCGTAGACCGACTCCACCACGTCCAGCCCCTCAATATTGGCTACCTGCACATTAAGCACTTTTTTCTGATAAGCAAGTAGTGTGTCCAGAATGTCTCGCTCTACGAATTCAAACTTGTCATTCGTATCTGACTTCACATGAACAAAATGCACTTTACTCTCAAACCAATCACTTAGAATGGCTATTTGCGCCAAAATGTAGTCATCATTGGCATGCTCGTCACAGGCTACAACAATATTGTCCAAATTGGTAAAGCGAGCGGTGCTGGGCACCAATAAAACAGGCACTTTGGCTGACGAAGCAATCTCAGAGGAAACCGTTCCTAACCATTTATCAGCCACCGAATGTTTTCTCCTGGTGCCACAGACAATAAAACGGTGCAGGGTCGGGTCTGATTTTTTAACAATCATTGCTGCAGCTGAACCGTGAAGAACCTCATAGGTCGTTTCAACCGGATGAAATCGGTCTTCATGCTCATTGGGATGCCAATGACTAAATGATTTCAGTTGGGTCAAAACCTTTTCACTGGCTTGCTCCTCTAAGGGCAAAGGAATACCTTCTACCGGTACGGGAGGCAATACCACATGTACAAGATGGAGTGTACAGTCCAGAAAATAAGCCAGATTATTGGCATATAGGTAGGCATTAAATGCATTCTCAGTAAAATCAACCGGTACCAATATTTGTGCTTTCATCTAGGCTTTTTTTGCATCGTGAAAAACTAAAAGTGGAAGATGCGGGTGGAGTGCCATTTCCCTTGTAATGCTGGAGTGTACTAAAGTGCGCCAAAAACCTCGTTGCCGTGTAGAGAGTATAACCAAATCCGCACCTGCCTTTTCGCAGTATTTATTCAATGCTTCCACTACATTTTTTTCATCCATATGACTGATTAGCAACTCAGGAACAGCATCTTTTCCACCAAAAATAGCCTCCATTTGCCATTGAGGATAACTCTCATCTTTTCCGATATGTACACTGTGCAATCGAGAGTCAAAATGAGACACGAAGTTTTTTACTAAATTGGCGATTTTGTGATCGAGCCCCGGATCATTCGAGGCATATACCACCTCCTTGAATGCTGTAAATTCAACTCCTTTAGGGACAATTAAAACGGGAGACTTTGCTCTTTGTGCCAGATGCGATGCGACGCTGCCAAAAACATTTTCCAGGATATCTGATTCACCAGTTGCTCCCACAACCAGAAGGACATCTGATTCAGCCGATAAATTAGCCAACTCCTCAATTGGAAAACCCAGTATAAACCTGGAGGATGCTCGTATATCATAATCTTCTGACACCTTTTGCGTGATCTTTTCCAGTTTTTCCCGTTTTAACTTTTCGATACCAGGATCAATCATGTATCCTGTATTTAGGTCAGTGGCCGGATTAAGGATGTGTACAATTTCCAATCCTCCCTCAAAATTCTTAGCTAATTCAGCACCGTATTTAATGGCATTGTCCGCCGTCTCGGAAAAGTCGGTCGGCACAATGATCTTCTTCGACACGATAGAACTCATTTTTGAACTGATTTTTTTAACTGCATCTGAAAAACTCTGTTTATCCTTATATTGACGTTGCTCTAATTTTACTTCTGTTTGGATCACCACTGTGGGTATGGAATGTATTCCCTCATTCAAAAACTGATCTACATCTACGATGCTTTCTACTTTATACGGCACCGCAGAATTTTCCATCCAAGAAGAGATCATCGATTTCAAATCTTCTTGCTGGTCTATACCGTAAACCTTAAACCTTATCATTTCTCCCAAGACTATTTAGCTAAGGCCTCAATAATATCATGAGTTGTTAATAAACCTACAAGCTCACCGTTTTCAACGACAGGGATCGCATGTAATATATTTTCTCTAAAAACCTCCAAAGCCACATCTATCCTGTCATCCGGTGACAAGGTAGCCATCCCCTTGGTCATCACCTCACCCACTTTGTACGCTTTCAAACGGCTGTCCTCAAATACATCTTTATAGGGTACCTGATCATAATTCCTTTGATAGTGCATTAAGTCGGCCTTACTCATAATGCCCACGATCTTCTTAAATTCCACAACGGGCAAATGGTGGATCCGGTTCTTATCAAAGATTTCCTTTACGTCAAGCAATGTGTCTTTGGGATGCACGGTGATCAGGTCCTTGGTCATTATGGTCGAAACCTTGTCTAAAATATTTAATGTACTCATCAGTAAGAATTTAAGGAATTAACTTTGGCTCAAGATAGTTGGTGAAGAGGCTCACAGATATGACTCCACTCACCGCATGCTATGATCTTAATCATCAGCTAATTGTCTACCTTAGTGATAAAATTGAGCAGTGAAGGATCATCACAAAACAAATATGAACCGACGGCTAGATGCCGTCATAAACACGGTGATTGATGGTGTGATTACTATAGATAAAACAGGAATTATTGAAACCGTCAATCCAGCCGCTGCCCGGCTTTTTGAATACAAAGAAGATGAGCTTACCGGAAAGAACGTATCAATACTTATGCCCGCTCCCCATCAGGCGGCACATGACAGCTACCTCCAGGCCTACCTCGAAACCCGGGTTGCCAAGATTATTGGAATTGGCCGGGAAGTAAGGGGTAAAAAGAAAGATGGCAGTACCTTTCCCATGCGACTGGCGGTGAGTGAGTTGATTCTCGAAGATGGCACTATAATTTTTACGGGCATTATTCATGATTTGACCGAGGTCAAGAAAGCCGAAGAGGCCCTTTTAAGGCTCAATCAGGAACTCGAAGAAATCATCGCACAGCGCACGGAAAAACTAAAGGAAGTGATCAATAAGCTTCTTGACCTCAACCGGAAATACGAAAGTGAAATCGATCATCGAAAGAAGGTAGAAGAGGCATTATTGGAAAACGAAGCGCAACTGAAGAAAATGCTGGATCGGGAAAAAGAATTAAACGATCTGAAGTCTCGATTCCTTTCTATGGCTTCTCATGAGTTTAAAACACCACTCAGCACCATACTTTCCTCCGCATCTTTGATTCGTCGATATAGCTTGGAAGAGCATCTGGGTAAAAGGGAAAAACACATTGACCGGATAAAGAATTCAGTAGAACACCTGGACGCAATCTTAAATGATTTTCTATCCCTGAGTAAACTTGAGGAAAATAAAATTGAAGTAAATCGTGACGAAATTCAGCTTTCGGAGCTGTTCAGGGAGATAAGGGATGAACTGACTGATCAACTTAAGGCCGGTCAGAGTTTGCTACATTCATCTCATCCAGAAACGCTTTCAATCATAAGCGATCAAAGAATATTAAAAAATATTTTGTTCAACTTAATCTCCAATGCCTCCAAATATTCAGAGGCGAATAAACCCATTCGTTGTGAGATGAGAGAGATGGATGATGGCATTGAAATCAGTATTCAGGATGAAGGTATGGGCATCCCCGAAGAGGAACAAAAACATTTATTTACCCGGTTTTTCAGGGCATCAAACGCGATCAATATCAAAGGCACCGGTCTGGGGTTACATATTGTCAGACAATATCTCAACCTGCTGGACGGTGACATATCTTTTGCCAGTGAACACGGTAAAGGTAGTACATTTACAATTTTGTTAAAAAAATCAAATAATGGCCAAAGTATTAATCATTGAAGATAATTCTGATGTAAGAGAGAACATTGCCGAAATTCTCGAGTTGGCAGATCATGATGTTACCACCGCTGAGGACGGTAAAATAGGCGTCGAAAAAGCCTTGGAGACAACACCAGACATCATCGTCTGTGATGTGATGATGCCAGAGTTGGACGGTTTTGGTGTCCTGCGAATACTCAGTAAAAACACAAAGACAGCCGATGTGCCTTTCATTTTTCTCACCGCCAAATCCGAGCAGGAAGATTTCAGGAAAGGTATGGGTTTAGGAGCCGATGACTATATAACCAAGCCTTTTGATGATGTAGAGCTCATGGATGCCATCGAGATGCGTCTTGAGAAGAGTGCGCGTCTAAAAAAGGCATTTAACCGGTCGCCTGAAGGACTCAACCACTTCTATGA
>JABDLW010000117.1 GCA_013001805.1 Saprospiraceae bacterium
TAAGATAACCGGAAGCCTGGTTCCGGAAGGATTTCAAATAGAACGGGAAGACATTCTAAATAGGGCTCAGACCGAGTGGCAGTTTATTGTGTTAAGCGCCAGGCTGTATCAAAGCTACCGGGATGAACTTCAGGATCTCAGAGACAAATTTGCCAAGTTATCAAAATTCGATCCGGGTCTTTTTGAAGACTTGAAGGGATTTTGGTCGAAAGTACAAGGACAGGTCCGGGAAAAGAATCTCTTTAGGGAACACGCCGATAAAATCAGAAAAAGCACCGATGCTCTGTTTGATGAATTAAAGAAATTGAGAAGAAGTTTTGATGAGGAGTTTCGCGCATTGTCAGAGAAACACATGGGGAGTTTCAAGGATAAACTTGCCGAAATAGATAAGAAAATAGAAGATGGTCTAAGTTTGCAAAATATCTTTCAGGAACTCAAGGATCTACAGCGGGAGTTTAGAAACACAGATTTTACCGGAGATCATAGGTCTCAGGTTTGGAAAATACTTGATGGCCTTTTCAAAAAGGTCAAGGAGAAAAAATTTGGTCCCAGATCAGATACTAAATCAGATCCGTTGGCCCGGATCAAGCGTCGCTATGATGGATTAATCGCCGCCATTGAGAAAATGGAAAGATCAATTGCACGTGATCGAAAGGAGATGGAATTCCAGAACAAGCGTATGGAAGACTCTGATGGTTCGCTGGAGTCACAACTCCGTGCCGCAAAATCAAAAATGATCGAAGAGCGCGTACTGTCAAAAGAGGCGAAGCTCACGGAAATGAAAGCAACACAAACTGAGCTTGAACGGAAGATGCAAAACATGGAAGCCCGGAAGCAAAAGCAAAAGCTTGAAGAGAAATTGAAGGAGGAAATCAAGCAGAAAATCGCTCAGGATATCCGGGAGGCGGAAATTGCACGTGCAGACAATGAAGAGGTGCAGAAAGCAGCAGAGGCTATTCTTAAAACCAAAGCTGAACCGACGATAGAAGAAAAGATCCAAGACGGCCTTGAAGATATTATCGATACAATTAAGGCGGTAGCAGCGGTGATTGAAGATAATTTTAGGGAAGTCCTGAGTGACTCGTCTGCCACTGAAGAAGAATGAATATGGCTGCATAAACGGTCTTAACCAAGAACCTTGCAGGTATCAATGCGATGGTACCTCACTGCCAAGATGCATTAAAGGTGGCCCTATTTGATCGCCTTGATTCCTGGCAATTCCTTACCTTCCAGGTATTCCAGCATTGCTCCTCCACCGGTACTTACAAAGCTAACTTTATCTGATAGTCCCATTTGGGTAACAGCGGCAACCGAATCTCCTCCGCCCACTAAAGAAAATGCGCCCTTTTCCGTAGCCATGGCAACAGCTTCCGCGATCGCTTTGGTGCCAGTGGCAAAAGGTTCCATTTCGAATACACCCATGGGACCATTCCACAGGATCGATTGAGCTTGACTAATGGCATTTCTGAATGCAACGATTGCTTTTGGACCAATGTCAAGTCCCATCCACCCAGCAGGTATATCAGTACTATCTCCGACCTTGGTTTCGGCATCGGCAGCAAAGGCCGAAGCTACTTTTGAATCCTCGGGCAGAAGCAGGGAAACACCTTTGTCCTTTGCCTTTTGGATAAGTTGCAGGGCGAGATCTGTTTTATCTTCCTCGACTAATGAATTGCCTACGTTTCCACCTTTCGCCTTGATAAAGGTGTAGGCCATCCCACCACCTATAATCAACGTGTCAACAAAATCAATAAGTCGCTCCAGCAACAAAATTTTATCCGAAACTTTTGCCCCACCAACGATTGCGCAAAGAGGACGAGCTGGATCATGCAGCACTTTGTTGGCATTGGTTATTTCGTTTTCCATCAAAAACCCAAAATCTTTCTTACCGTCAGCAAAGTAATTAGCTACCGTCGTCGTCGATGCATGGGCGCGGTGAGCTGTGCCGAAAGCGTCATTTACGTAAAGATCACCTAGACCAGCTAATTTCTTGGCAAAATCCTCATCGCCAGCCTCTTCGGCTTTGGAAAATCTGGTGTTTTCCAGCAGCAGAACCTGACCAGGTTGTAATGCCCTGCTTTTTGCTACAGCCTCCTCACCAACAGTGTCTGCGGAAAATTGTACCGGCCGGCCTAGCAGCTCCGATAAATGAGGCACAATATGGGCCAGGGTATGCTTTTTCACATCGAGGCTGCCGTCGGGCAATAGCTTTTTCAAAGGACGTCCCAGATGACTCATCAAGATCACCGCACCACCATGGTCCAGAATGTACTTAATTGTAGGAAGAGCACCTCGGATCCGGGTATCGTCGGTAATCTGATTTGATGCATTCAGAGGGACATTGAAGTCAACTCTTACCAACACTTTTTTGTCCTGAAATGAAAGTTTCATAGCTAATAATTAATTTTTTAACATCCTTAAAGGAAGGCAAAATTAAAATATCTCGCGAATCTAGGTCTTCTTCACTCAGCCAGGGATCGATTTAATTCTGAGGTAACAATTGCGTGTTACCTTTACCGACAAATCACTTAGCTAATAACATGAATATTGCCTTAATTGCTCACGACGGTAAGAAAGCCGATTTGGTATCTTTTGTTCTGCAACATAAGAAACTATTCAGCGATGCTCAACTTTACACGACAGCTACAACTGGCCGCCATATGGAGCAGGCCGGTCTGGTGGTAAACAAGATGCTCTCTGGCCCTCAGGGCGGAGACGCCCAGATTGCTGCGATGGTTGCGACAGGTCAACTTGACGTCGTTGTTTTCTTCCGGGATCCACTTGATAAGCATCCCCATGAGCCGGATGTCCAGATGCTCATGCGTATTTGTGATGTACACAATATTCCGCTGGCAACCAATTATGCAGCTGCCATGTTAATTTTAAAAGGAATCAAATCGGATCTATAAGGCACAATGACCAAGGAGGACTTCATAAGTATAGCTGATACCATTCCGGAGGAGCCAGGGATATACCAGTTTATTGATAAACAAGATAAGATCCTGTATGTTGGCAAAGCTAAAAATCTAAAAAACAGAGTAAGCTCTTATTTCAATAGCGCCAAGCATCAAATGAACAAAACCAAGGTCATGCTTAAGCATGCCCGTCGTATTGATGTGACCGTGGTGGATTCCGAAGCAGATGCCTATCTGCTCGAAAACTCATTGATAAAAAAATTCCAGCCCAGATATAATGTCGATCTTAAGGATGGAAAGTCATATACGTATCTATGCATTAAGAATGAGCCATATCCCCGCGTATTCTTTACCCGGAAATTGATAAAAGATGGATCCACTTATTTTGGCCCCTATACGTCCAAATGGCGAGCAAAGATTCTCCTTGATTTAATCAGAGATTTGTTTCCCCTACGTACATGCGCATATCATTTGTCACCCGAAAATATCAAAGCGGGAAAATTTAAGGTTTGCCTTGAGTACCACATTAAAAACTGCTACGGACCCTGTGTGGGCCTGGAGGAAGAGTCCCGGTACCTGGAGCGAATTGATCAGGTGAAAAATATATTAAAGGGAAATTTCAAACCAGTAAAGGAGCACTTAATGGCGCAAATGACTCAGGCTGCGGCAGATCTTGATTTTGAGCGAGCGCAAAACTGGAAGGATAAGATGATCGCCTTCGAAGATTATCAGGGTAAATCCACAGTCTCAAATATTAATCTGAAGGATGTCGATGTGTTCTCAGTGGATATCGATAGGGACCAGGGCCTGGTTTATTATATGAAAGTGGTAAACGGAGCCGTCATCAATACGTATGTTGCCGAACTTAATCTCAAAATTGCTGAAGATCCGGAAGACCTCCTAGCAATCACCATTCCCCACATCCGCAGGAAGTTTGGTAGTGTAGCCCTGGAGGTGATCGTACCGATAGCTGTTGAAATTGCTGATCCCATGATTACGATTACCGTTCCGCAGCGAGGTGATAAGCACAAATTATTGGAATTGGTTGAAAAAAATCTGACCCTGCACAAGCTTCAAAAACGGCGTGAAGAAATGAACCGAAAAGGTAAGGTGACTCATGCCGAGCGAATCATCAAGACGCTGGCTCAAGATCTGCAAATGGAGGATTTGCCTTACCATATTGAGTGTTTTGATAACTCGAATCTTCAGGGATCACATCCCGTGGCATCATGTGTGGTTTTCCGAAATGCAAAACCGGCAAAAAAAGATTACCGGCATTATAACATTAAAACAGTGGAGGGTCCTAACGATTTTGCCTCAATGGAGGAGGTGGTCTACCGGCGGTATCGAAGACTGCAGGAGGAAGGTGAGACACTGCCCCAACTTATCATAATCGATGGCGGTAAAGGCCAGCTGAGTTCAGCAGTCAAAAGCTTGGAAACATTGGGCATCGATCAGGATGTCACGGTTGTAGGTATTGCCAAGAGATTAGAAGAGATATTTTTTCCGGGTGATCCCATCCCCTTGTATATCAATAAGAAATCTGAATCGTTGAAACTCATCCAGCAACTTCGCAATGAGGCTCACCGGTTTGCCATTACTTTTCATCGTCAAAAAAGATCTCAAAGATTTACTACTAGTGAACTCACCGATATAAAAGGGATTGGTGAGAAAACCGCGAAGAAGCTATTGACACATTTCAAGTCGGTAAAAAGATTACGCGAGGCCAGTTTCGAGGATATGGAATCTGTGGTTGGGAAAATAGCGGCAAGGGCCATTTGCAATCACTTTAGTCACGAGCTGGAAGCGTTCGACAATGATGCTCAGAATGTTTCCCACCAATAGAATTTCGTTAGAATTTCAAGATGTTTTATACCAGAAAAAGACCGGAGGTGTGAAGCAGGGTGGTCTCATCAGACAGCAAGCCGTCATTAGTATCGCTAATCATAGAAATGCTGCGTTAGCTCGGCTCTAAGGATGCATTGTGTATATTCGAAGATCAAGATTTTCCAAACCAGGGCTGTATGAAAGTGATCGGTATTTTTCTGATAGCATTATTTTTTTCCTGTTCAGGCGGTACGGATG
>JABDLW010000161.1 GCA_013001805.1 Saprospiraceae bacterium
CCACCAATAGGATCATAGCCAATTCCCAGTGGGCTCATAGTCGAATTCAAACCACCGATGACTTCCTTTTCCGCTGCTAAAACCCCATTTAGATAAATAAAGTCTTTGGTACCGTCATGCACGGTCACCACATGAGCCCATTCACCAATCTTAAGGGCATTGGTGCTATCGCCGGAATCCATATCGGAAATTCCGTTCTCATGATTTGTGGTCCAGACCGGCTTGCCGTGACCAGGCAGAGATATCTTCCAGCGCTCCTGCCATCCACCAAAACTCATAATAAATACTTCGCCTTGAGCCGGTAATGAAGCCACTTTAATCCAAAAACTCACGGTGGTAGTTGCAGATGTTTGCAGCTGAGCAGCATTTTCTGCCTTGAGGAAACTCTGCACACCATCAAAGGCAAAAGCCCGGTTAGCAACACCAAACCGATCTTGGGTGAGCAATGCTCCGCAAATGGTGGCATCATTGCCAAAACTTGATTGGTCCTCAGCATTGCCCGAAAACGAGTAAAATGCCACTGTGTCCTGGCCGGATAAAATAGATGCTGTCAGAAACAGCAGTATTGTCGAAAATAAAAAATGGTAATATTTTTTCATCATAGCATTATTTAGAAATTTTAATTATTTATCTGCATGTTCAAGCTGCAGATTTGCTTCACCAGTGTTGTTATCAGGCTGGTCTAAAATTCATTTACATTTTTAGAATTTTTTTTGTCATCATATTGCTTTTTGTGTGAATAACTAGAAAATAAACTCCACTATCATAGTCATGTATGTCAAACATCAATGGGGCAAGATCTTTTCGATCCTGCTTGAATACCAGCCGCCCCCATTGATCAAAAATCGAAATTCGATAGCTGTCTATTTCAGGAGGGCTGAACTGAATAATTAATTGATCCTCCACCGGATTTGGAAAAACAAATACTTCGGGCCTTTTTAATGTTACATCCGTGGACGCAGTTGTCAGTTTATCAAAGATCTCTATGATTGTATCAGGCGCTAGCGCATAATCAAATATTTTTATTTCATCTAATACCCCACCAAAATTAAAGGAGGGATCATCCGGCAATATTTGTGCAATCTCCATATCAATGGAAGTCTGATTTATGTCACCAGACATTTCCGAAAAAGTCTCCAATCGGCCATTTATATAAAGAGCCAGAAAGTGCCCGTCATAAGATGCTGTAACATGATAGGTAGTGTCCACTTCCAATTTTGTTCGAGAATCTAAATCTCCCACCTGACCCGCAACATTTTTTAAAGTCCAGCGTATATTGCGATCTGGGATGATCGACAATTTCCATCGATTTTGCCAACTGCCATGTGAAATAATAAAAGACTCCCGCCCGGGCAGTTTTAGTGGCGTGATCCAAAGACTAAGGGTGATGCCTTTCTGGAAATTTAGAATATCAGTATTAGCGATAGTGATATGATCATTGTTACCATCAAAAAAATAGGCACTTGAATGATTGCCTTGAAGATCCGAGGTCAGTTTCGACCCGGAAATAACGCCATGTAAGTTATTTCCACTAACATCGTTCGCATCTCCATTAAACGGATAGTAGGCGATCAGATTTGCTGGGTTTGGTTTGATATAATCAATGACCAGAATGGAAATCACGCGCTCCGTAAAGGCTCCGTGTACGTCACTAACAATTACTTTGATGTCAGCAATTCCGGCATTACCCGGGCTGGTCCACGCAGCCAGATTTCCCTGATTGGTGATTTCACCATCATTGGCTTCCCATAGATAGCTAAGTGAATCTCCATTTGGATCGGTTGCTATGCACGTGATATTTATTGTATTACCGGGAGGTGTATATAAATCTGTGGTGACTAAATCATTAATTTGAGGTGGAAGATTGACTTCAGCCACCACCTCGACCTCTAGTATGGCTGAATCCACTTGTCCTTGAGCGTCTGCCACCGTCAACCTGACCTGGTAAATGCCAGTGGTTTGTGGAAGAATCCAGCGCCTACCCGGACCATCACCCAAAAGATGGCCTTCCACCACTTCAAATTCATAGGTGAGATTTTTAGTTTCCTGGTCAATGGCCTTACCATAGATATTTATGGTATCTCCTAATTCCACTAATGATTGCTCTGTTGCCAGACTTTGAATTCTGGGAGGACGGTCAAAAGGCACTTGTGTTTGGTAATAGTCAATCACGACCCCGGCGGAAAGAAGTTGATTGTTTTTTGTTTCCAATTGTCCGTCAGATGGGACATAAACTAAGGACATCACGGCACCAGCAGGTAGTGTGAGCAAGACATCACCTTGTACATCATGCAAAATAAACTCTTCCGTAATCGCATCGTATACATCTGATGATTGCTCTCCCAATGATAATATCACCTCCTTTTCCTCAGCAAACGGATTAAATAATAAATAGGAGGGATAGGCATCATCATTAAAGAAATCAGTTTTAAGTAAATCAATCAAAAGAATTTTCTCGACATTCGTAGACTCAATTATGCTGCCCAGGTATCCTATCGACGAAGAACTGTACAGTGATAAATTAGTAGCTGCCCATTGACCTCTCAAAGCATCTCCAGTGGCGACCGGACTTAATCCATTTAATCTTTCTCTCAGTGCTTCATAACCTATCACGCCATCGGGGTCATGGACCATAGACCATTCAGATGCATCCTGCAAATTTGCCGGAAGAAATCCGGGATACATGAGTCGGCTAGCATTTGCCAGATTCAGGACCCATTTGGCTATATTCCTGGCAAATCTCTTATCATATCTCACCAGCGGGACCAGCGCTGCGGCGTGTTGCAACCCATTTAATTGAAAGGCATAATCATTTCCCTGATCATTGGCTTCACCAACCAGACCTGAAACATCCAAGCCACCCCAGTTACCAACGATAGTACCCCATCCTCGCAATGGACCACGGTTAAAAATCCAGAAGATTAATTTTTCAATATCGTAATTCGTGCCGATTTCGGCATTCATTTTTGCCGCCACATATGCTCCATAAGGCAGCTGAAGTTCGTAGGAAGGATTTGCACCTAAATTGGTCAGAAATTCCAGCGACCATTCGGAGCCCTTGAGGTATTCTTTATTACCAGTCTTTTTATAGGCATGGTATAATAGCCAGGCAAAAGCACCAGCAGCCTCCGGTTCAATAACTCCGCTGGTTAAGGGTTTGGCGTTCACAAAATCCCAAGCCCTATAATTCATGGAAGCTCTTTGCCAGGGTGTATCACTGCCGCCCATTTGTCTCACTGCCGCCTGCATCCGGTCGGCCACACTATTAAACTGAAAAGTCGCCTCACCGATATCGCCATAGAGATCGTATAATTGATAGAAATAAATATTAGGCATCATGTCGTACCACCAGTCCGTGCCACTCCTGGCGCCCACATTATTGAGGTATATATTTTCGCTATTCAGGTGATTAAAAAAATCCTGACTGTATACGATCCAATTGTTTCCATTTTGGTTGCTTTTATCAATACCAACCAGCGTAGCTCCCACCAGAGAAGGTAAGATATTAATGGCTTCACCGGAAGTCTGGTCAAAACTTCCCACGTATGTCTTTAATCCAAAGGAAGGATTTTCCGGATAATTGGCACCCTGATCCTTAATAAAAACCAAAGGAAGAAATTCCCCGGATTTATTTAGGTCATAAACAAAGGTGTCGTATTTTCTTGCCACTTCTTTCCAATTCCGCAAATTATAGGGCACGGGTTGGTCAGGCATATTTTCAATTCGATTAATCATTATTTGATCAACCTGGGC
>JABDLW010000195.1 GCA_013001805.1 Saprospiraceae bacterium
GACTACTGGATTGCAGAATTTTGGAGTGATGACTGCCCCATTCTGACCTTTAGCCCCGCGGGAAGATGGATTAGTATTACTAACCAGGTTATAGCAGCCGAGCGCATCAACATGATGGAGTCTGTGGCCACATATGCCAAGGTCGCCATGGCATTAGCCGATGCTGGCACCAAATGCTGGCAGGAAAAATATCGCTATAACTTTCTTAGACCTATTGATTATATCCGGCAAAACATGAATGACCCGCATTGGAATACCGTGATGTGCCCGGATGGCTCCGGAGGTTTCTACACCCCCAATTTTCCCACATATCCGTCGGGACACGCTACTTTTTCGGCAGCCGCAGCTGTGGTTCTGGCTGATTTATTTGGAGCTAGTTACCGTTTTACCGATCGGAGTCATGAAGGGAGGTCAGAATTTAGGGGTACTCCGCGCACATTTAACTCATTTCATGAAATGGCATTGGAAAATGCCTACAGTCGCGTCCCATTGGGTGTGCACTTCATTTCCGACTCACAAGCAGGTACGAATCTGGGATTTATCATTGGTAACAGGGTAAATGCGCTGCCATGGAAATAATCAAGCTCCCAACGGATAGCCTAGTATAGGTCGTGATGCCAAAAGAAACAGATAAAAACTTAAGTCTGCGTTAGGAAGTTTCTAACAATGGGAATTAAATAAATGTAGAGTAAAACTCAAATTTAGAACGTGAAGAGTGGTTTAGGTCTTCACTATCTTCTGCTCTTGATTGGTGCATTGCGCTCAGAGTTCTTTTCAGTCACGGGTTCCAATTTGGATGACAATAGTGGAAGGCCTACATTTGACACGCAAATAATTCAAAAAGATCAGTCGATTGGTTTGGGCATTATTGATTCGCCCACTGAGATCAGTCGCAGGGATGGTTATAAAGATTTCTTATGCTGGAGGATTTCGAAGCGCGAAAAATTAGCCGGGATGTTTATCTGGAAGGCCCCAAGAGTCGAGTCAGTGAACTTTCCTTCACCTTCGATGTTTTTCGACAGTTTATTAAGGGATTCAGAAAGCTGCATTTTGTCGGTCCCTGCATTACGGTTTTTGGATCTGCCCGGTTTAAAGAGGACCATCGCTATTATCAAATGGCCAGGGAGATGGGCGCGGCTATTGCTCAAATGGGCTTTACCACCATGACCGGTGGTGGTCCCGGTATCATGGAAGCCGCAAACCGTGGTGCCTTTGAAAATGGCGGCTATTCTGTTGGGTGCAATATTGAGCTTCCTTTTGAACAGCATCCTAATCCTTTCATGCAGACCTGGGTAGATATAAAATATTTTTTCGTCAGAAAGGTGCTGCTATTAAAATACTCCTATGCATTTGTTGTTTTTCCGGGAGGCTGGGGAACAATGGACGAAATGTTTGAAACACTAACGCTCATTCAGACCGGAATCATACAAAATTTTCCCATTGTGGTCATGGGTAATGAATACTATGATGAGCTTTTTACTTACTTGAATTTTATGGTCCGGGAAAAAACTATTTCTGAATCAGATATGCTATTACTAAAACGAACTGATGACATTAGTGAGGCCAAGGAGCATATTCTAAAGTATATTCGCTCTAACTATCAGGTAATGCCCAGGAGAAAAAAATGGTGGTTATTTGAGAAGGTTTAGTATAAAGTTATCCGAAAATAATGCCTTCATCAGTTAAATATCTGAGCGAAGAGAATATAAATTCATCTATATAATAAAACAAGTAACAGGGAAAACTAAATATTTGAATCAATTAAGTGTTCTTTTCCTTAGTAAAACAATCACTAGTACCGAACAAATACAGAAAGCCAATAACCACTGGTAAGCACCGATCCCCATAGTTTTTGCTAAAAACCCCATAATAACATTAAGAAGGATGTTGCCCAAGACTGCCAAAAAAATCACTACACCGATGGCGGTTGCTCTCAACTCATCGTACAAGCGACTTACATACCCCAAAATGACCGGAAAAATACCGGCAGTACCCACACCAATGAGTGTGACCGCTAGAAAAATAATCCCAATGCCATCACTAACAATAATTAAAGTCAGTGCAGACATCATCAAAAGAATAGAAGTTAGTAAAATGATTTCGTCGCGCACCACCCGAAAGAGAGCCACCAGGAATAGTCTGGCTACTGTCAGGCCACCAATATACAAACTGAGACAAGCTAAAGCCTGGGATTGACCTAAACCCTTATTTCTTTCCATAAATACAGTGCTCCAGTTATTAAAAACACCTTCAAAAGCGGCATGAAAGAATAATATGGAAGCGAGCACCAACAGCGCGGGATTTTTAAATAACCTGAGACCCTCCACGAGGGGCAGGCGCCGGGCCAATTTGGGTTGAGGAAATTCCAGAAAAAGCAATGGTATCACCAAAATTAAAATACCCCCACTTAGAAAAAAAAGAATGTCTTCATAATCATAAATGCCAGTAAATAATCCAAGCAAGCTTGGCACCAGCAAGGCACCAACACCAAAGAATATCCCGAGGGCACTTAAATAGACACTTTCCTTCTTTTGATGGGCTCGACTAATATCCGCCACCAGGGCATTAGTGGCTCCATTCAATCCACCACCACCAATTCCAATGAGAAAAAAAGCCAATTGTAACACCACAAAGGCCTTTGCTTCCGCAATGCCAAACATGCCAACGGTTACGCAGATGAAACAGCCGATTAAAAAATACTTATAGCTGTATTTATCTACGACTGGTCCGAATATTATGGAACCGACCAGAATGCCTAAAGGCAAAAGCGACGCCAGTGAACCAGCGGCCAGTTCATCTATGTTGAATTTCAACATGACGTCCGGTAGAACGGACCCCAGGGTGAGCATCACCACACCAAACACCAACATACCCAAACAAGCTGCGGAAAAAACTTTAGTAAAGTTGTAAGACTGCAAATGATGGAGATTAAATTGAGAGATGGCAAAGGTGGTTCATTTTTGGTTAATTTTATCCCGTTATAAAAACATTGATACATGACTATTCACTTTACTCCTCTGATCATCCTTATGGCTTTTGTTGTCTTGAGCTGCCAAAATCAAACGGATCCGGCATCTGCCTCTTCCCCTGACCTGGTCATTTACGGAGCCACCTCAGCAGGCATAGCCGCAGCCATTCAGGCTAAAAGAATGAATCGGTCGGTGGTGTTGATATCTCCTGAGCCTCGTATTGGTGGCTTAACCACCGGCGGTCTGGGACAAACCGACATCGGCAACAAAATAGCCATTGGCGGTATTTCGCGGGAATTTTACGAACGGATCAAAACCCACTACGATCAGCCGGAAAATTGGGTTTGGCAAAGTAAAGGTGAATACAAAGATGGTGGTCAGACCCGTACCGGTGAAAACGAAAACAGCATGTGGACCTTTGAGCCTTCTGCCGCCCTGGTCATCTATGAAAATTGGTTGCAGGAAGAGGGGGTGACCGAAATCGTATATGCGCAATTGGATCGGTCGCAGGGTGTGAAGAAAGAAAATGGTAAGATTCAGTCTATCACCACTCTGGATGGACAAACATTTACCGGAAAAGTGTTTATTGATGCCACTTACGAAGGAGATCTGATCGCAGCCGCTGGTATATCTTACCGGCTCGGACGTGAGTCCAACAGTGAATTTAATGAAACCCTGAATGGTGTACATACCAGATTGGTCGATACTACGATGAGTGGTATGCCGTCAAATAATGCAATCAACCACAATTTTGTCGATGGTGTTGATCCCTACATTGTGAGCGGTGATCCCTCCAGTGGCATGTTGCCTGGAATCAATCCTGATGGCCCCGGAATTGAAGGTGAAGGGGATAAAAACTTGCAGGCCTACTGTTTCCGCATGTGCCTCACCGATCATCCGGAAAACCGCATCCCTTTTGAAAAACCCGGGGATTATCAGGAAGTAAATTATGAACTTTTGTTGCGCAACTACGAAGCGGGAGAAGACGGATTTCCCTGGATCAATTCGGCCATGCCCAATCGCAAGACCGACACCAATAACCGCACCGGATTTTCTACTGATTTTATTGGTCAAAACTATAGCTACCCCGAAGCCTCTTATGCTGAGCGGGAGAAAATAAAAGAGGCCCACCGGAATTATCAAAAGGGCCTGATGTGGACATTGGCCAATCATCCCCGCATACCCGACCACATCCGCAATGAAGTCGCCCGCTGGGGCATGTGCAAAGATGAATTTACCTCAGGCCAGGGATGGCAAGAGCAATTGTATGTCCGTGAGGCGAGACGCCTACAGGGCACCATGACTATGACCCAATACCATTGCGAAGGTATCGAGGTGGTAGAAGATCCCGTTGGTATGGGGGCTTATGGTATGGACTCGCATCATACCCAGCGCTATATCAATGACCTGGGGCACGTTAAGAACGAGGGCAATGTGGAAGC
>JABDLW010000200.1 GCA_013001805.1 Saprospiraceae bacterium
TAAGAGGTAGGCCTGAGCTTAGCTGGTCGTTGACCTTCAAAAAAGAAAATTGCGGTGTGTTGAGATGCTTTAAAGAGATTCCTCCATAGAAAGTCTGATTAAACACGATTAGCCCCGCCGAAGCATCAAGGACCGAAACTGAATTACCTGTCTCCGGTGCGATTTCATCGGATGGATACGGAAGTCCTCCCGGGCTAACTGAGCCGTATTCCAGGTCAAGCTGGTCCGGAAAGATCAACCGGGCCCAATCAATTCTTGTATTGATCAAACCTCCACTGATACCCAATCGCATCTGCAGCGATTCCCTAAACTTCACTTTGTATGAATAACTTAATTGGGCCGATGTAGTCTTATATAAGCCTCTTCCGGCCACATCGGCAAGAACGGAGAGTCCAAATCCACTGTTGATATCTGAATAAAACTGATCAAAAGAAGCTGCATAGGTCACATATGCCTGATTTATTGAAGGCCATTGGTTGCGATAGTTCAGTACAACTTTAGGTTTTTCAGAACTGCCAGAAAAAGCGGGATTCAAATGTAATGGAGAGGCATAGAACTGGCTAAAGACCGGATCTTGAGCAAAACTGCCAACCAATGATAGTAATATGCATATGCTTGTTAGTCCAGACAAGTATACTATCCTCATGTTTTGAATCATTCGCACCTAATATTAACAGTAAAAGCCGCCTACTTCGCTTAAAACACTAATTTTATTTTGTAAAAGAATAAGTAATTATAAAACACTTGATCGAACCAAGTCAGCATAGTACCTCAAATATCAGAACCCGGGGTCTATACTATGCCTTTATATTTCTGGCAATTTTTATTGCGATCTGGCAAATCTCCTGTTTCAAATATACACTCAAATGGGATGCCATAGATATTACTCTGCCTTGGCGTCACTTCATCTCTGATGCTTTACTTAACAATCAGTTGCCTTGGTGGAATCCCTATCAGTTTCATGGATTCGCACAAGGTTTATCTCTGGAAACGTGGTACCCTTTAGCTCTAATTCTCGGGGCGGCAAGTCGATATGACCTCTACACCCTAAATCTGGAATACTTACTGCATTTACTTATCGCGGCTTACGGTTTTTACCGGCTGGCACGAGTGGTTAAAATAAATCATGAAGGTGCATTGTGGGGCTGTCTGGTATTTTCATTGAGTGGATTTTTTGTGGCGAATGCTCAACATACGGGTTGGATTGCATCTGGTGCATGGATTCCCCATGTTTTAGCTTCTTATTTTATTTGGAAAAGGCAACCAAATCTCAATAACAGCTTGATTCTGACCATGCTCGTCTTCATGCTGGCAAGTGGTGGCTATATTGCTTACACTATCATAACTGCATACATCCTTTTTGCTCTTGGAGCATTCGAAGGCATAAAGTCGATCGCCCGGGGAAACCATAAAGAAATATTTTGGCGTTATGGTCGCCTCATTTTTTGTATTGCTACCTCATGTGCTCTTCTGCTGGTCTGTTTGTGGCAGCTTAAGTGGCAAATTGACCGCGGGGGGGGTCTGTCGGGAGATACAATGCTTAAAGGGTCCCTGTACTTTAAACACCTGATTAGTCTGATTTATCCTTTTGCAACAGTGAAAGGCGATTATGGCTTTTGGTCGGGTGATCAGTCCATGATGAATGTGTATATGGGTTTACCGGCTTTGATCTTGCTGGCATTAAGTATTCGAAAAATTAAATTCCGCTTTTATGCCATTAGTTGGTTGCTTGCACTGGCCAGTCTCGCTCTTGCACTGGCCATGGAGCTTCCTTTCCGCGGCTGGGCCAATGCATTACCATTTTTGGATCTATTTCGATTTCCCAGCTTATTCAGATACTACACTGTGTTAGTTTTTACACTCATAGCAGCTCGCACTCTTAGTGATCTTATGACTGATAAAGTAACCTTTGATAAGCAAAAGATGGGTTTCGGCAGAATGGTTCAAATCTTTTTGGGGATTATATGCATTGTGGGACTAGTTCTCTTTTTAATGGCAGATGTGGAAATTCTTCAGATAATCAAACTATCCATACATCGAGTTTCTGAGGCTATCGTTCTTCAATCACTTTTGCACGCTCTGGCACTTACCGGATTTCTCTTACTTTGGAAAACCACAAAAACCAGGCTCGCTTTTTTCCAACTGTTGCTATTATTTACCGCGATTGACCTAATCATCAGCTGTCAGTTGAATGGAAGAGTATCCATTTTCTCGGAACATTCATTTGCATCCATCCAACCTTGCTTAAAATCATTGCCACAAGATTATCCTGTGCCATCTATGCATGATTTCATTGGCTCAAATTCAGATAAGAACCTGCAGTTTGGACCCGTTTACCGTAACAACAATACCCTTTACAAGCGAATGGGATGGGATGGCTATACACCTTATCAGTATCAGACTTTCATAGATTTTGAAAAAACACCCTATTACCGTAAAAGCCTGGATTTACCGTTTTTGTTCATTTCAAAACCAATTTCGCAACCGGGCGACAATGTCCAGTTCTATGATTCCGATCCTATCTTAAATAAACCTGAAGATGAACTCAACATCCGTTCATTTTCACCTAACTCCTTTTCAGCTTGGTTAAACCTTGGCACATCTTCAACTTTGGTTCTGAATCAAAACTTCGTCCCCAATTGGCATGTGACTGTTGACGATCAGCCAGGTGAGATTGTACGGATAGATCACTCACTAATGGGTGTAAGAGTACCCGAAGGCCCACATGTGGTCCGATTTAATTTTGTACCCGGTCACCTTTACAATGCCCTGATCATTTCCTTCTTCTCACTTTTACTTTGTTCTCTTTTTTATTTTTGGCTCAACCGGAAGTCCTTACCACATAAGTTACTCCTGACCATCTTAATTATTATAGGACTTTTCCGGATTCTCAGACCTATTTTTTATCCTATTGAACCCTCACAAGACCACAACCTGATCAACTATAGTGACCGGTTTTTGGATAAGGGGGACCTGGAACGTCTCAAAGACGTGGCATTTGATCAGGACAGCAGCTTCTCTTTTGCAATGGAAAGCAATTGCCTTCCCGGCATTCACGTCCTGTCAGAGTTCTTGTCTGAAAACTTTCCCTCCCAGGACAGCACCTACCAGTTAGATCAAAAAATTTTGGAGTTCTCACCAATGCCCTCCTCTGCGGTATTTAGAACCGATCTTAGATTTGAAGCATTCAATCCATTATGGAAAAATCAAGGAAATGGTCTGGTCAGGGAAAAGAATAATACTTTCCAATCTTTATTGGGAGTTAAATATGGTGCCAGCATCGAAATAGACCTCAACGAATTTGATCCTGTCAACCAAATAAAGATAAGTATAGAGCATCGAAATACAGAACCAATTGATGCTGCGATTGTTTGCAGTATTGTGCTTACTGGTGGTAAGGAAATCTGGTGGAAGAGTATGACCATCCCGGATTCCCAGGCTGTCCAGGGTAAGTGGAGGGCATTGAATTGGAGACTGGAAATGCCTAAGCTGGATAGCGAACCAGGGTATCTGAAAATACATGTTTGGAATCGAGGGACGAGCAATTTGCAAATCGACAACTTCTCGCTTAGTCTTTTCGGTAAATAAGACGACAAAAATGTGGCAATACGTCGTTACGACCATTCGTTTAGATAATTTAGACGTTGTAATGAAAAGGGACTTAATGAAAGATAGCACTCAAACCATATTCCTGATTTTAGCGTGCTGCCTATTTTACTCCACTGAATGCTTCGGTCAGAAATCCAGATCCGCCCTGGCCGATGGCAACATTTACCAGTTCTCGACCAAACAACGCGGTATTTACCGGTTAGATTACGCATTCCTGGAAAAGCTTGGGGTAAATCCGACCACAATTGATCCCAAAAAAATTCAAATTCTGGGTGCAGGTGGTGGCACATTACCCGAGCCCAATTCGCAACCAAGGATCGATGACCTGGTAGAAGTATCCATACAAGTGAAAGGTGAAGCTGATGGCACCTTCAATAAGGAAGACGTCATCTTATTCTATGGTGAGGGATCTGATAAATGGAAATATGACGAACTGTCCGGTTACTTCTATAAGGAAGAAAACCCCTATGAGGATCTTAACTTCTACTTTCTAAAGTTGGCTGATCAAAATGGCAAGAGAATCATCCTCCAGGAAAGTCCGGGTTCTGCCATCTATCAGACTGGGGCATACGACACCTATCAGCATTACGAATCAGACCAGTACAATCTCCTCTATGATGCCAATGATGCCAATTTGCAAGGCTCGGGAAGACTATGGGTTGGAGATCTCTTTAAGGCCGAGCGGGTTAAGGATTTCTCGACCTCCTTTGATTTCAGTCAAGCGCTAATTTCGGAGCCAGCTTATGTCAATTTGCAATTTGTGGCGAGGTCCAGTCAGAGCTCAAAGGTATTTCTGAATGCAGGTGGAACAGAACTGGAAGTCAGCATCGCAAGTTCAGATGTGACAAAAATTGAGACCGACTACGCCAAGATCCGATCAATCAAAGAATCCATAAATTTAAGCAGCACCAGTCCGAAAATTGAAATAAGGTATCCAAGTTTGGGCAATAATAACGTCGGTTGGCTGGATTATCTCGAATTCAATTTTCGTGCCCAGCTAAATTACTTGCAGGATCAACTCATTATTACCGATCTGCAGGCACCCGAAGGGGAACCGTGCCAATACAATATCAATAACAATGGCTCGACTTTGCGGGTATGGGAGATTTCCGATCCTTTGCAGGTAGCAGAAATTCAGGTGTTTGATAACACCCCGGGAACGGCTTTTCGCACTACTCACAGCAAGCTGGCGACATACATTGCTTTTGCGGAGAAACATGCGTTAATACCCGAACCTGTTGGCAAAGTTGAAAATCAAGACTTGCATGGCCTGGATGATGTGGATTACTTATTGATCTATCATCCAAATTTCAAAGAAGCTGCAAATAAATTGGTGGCTCATCGACGATCACTAAACAACTTTCGCGTGGAAGCTGTGGCAATTGACCAGGTTTTTAACGAATTTTCTTCCGGCAAGTCCGATCCGACTGCGATACGCGATTTTGCCAGGTTTCTCTATAAAAAAAGCTCAACTTTTAAATATTTACTCTTGATGGGTGACGGCTCGTTCGATTACAGGCATATCTATTCGGACATAAATGATGAATCCTTCATACCTGTCTATGAAACCGAACGATCGCTCCATCCGATTGAAGCATTTCCCTCCGATGATTACTTCGCTCTGTTGGATGATGATGAAGGTGGAAGCTGGAGGGGAGCACTGGATATCGCAGTGGGACGATTGCCGGTCCGGACTCTGGATGAAGCCAATATTGTGGTTGATAAGATCATCAAGTACGAGACAGACCAGCGATCTTTTGGTGATTGGCGGTTGAAAGTACTCTTTGTTGCCGATGATGAAGATGGTAACCGGCATCTGGATAGTGCTGATGAAATAGCTGAATTGACCAAAGATAAATATCCTGTCTTCAATGTCAACAAAGTGTATCTCGATGCCTACGAGCAGGAGAACACTCCGGGTGGTGTCTTTAATTTCAAAGCTAAAGAGGCACTAAATCAAAGTCTTTTCAAGGGACAATTGGTCGTCAATTATATTGGTCACGGAGGCTCCAATGGCTGGGCACAAGAACGTGTGTTGCAACAGGAGGATATCGACAAATGGAATAATGCCGATAGATTACCACTCCTGGTTACTGCCACTTGCTCTTTTGCTGGTTACGATGATCCAAGGAAAATTACGGCAGGCGAATATACCATAACCCATCCGTCAGGAGGATCGATTGCGCTTTTTACAACGGTTAGAGCCGTATACGCTCGTTCAAATGAACGGCTTACCAGATCTGTTTTTAACCACATCTTTGAGCCTGTCGATGGTAGATTGCGCACAATAGGAGAAATTCTAGTTGCTTCTAAAAATGCCAATGCTGCCGATACTTCCGGTACAAACGCAAGAAAATTCACCTTGCTCGGAGATCCTGCGTTAAGATTAGCTTTCCCGGAATATCAAGCGCATACCACGAGGATAAATGGCAAAACTATTGATGATCCTAGTCTGGATACTCTTAATGCATTGAGCAAGGTGGAAATCGAAGGAGAGGTATTAGATCAAAATGGAGCCCTTGCCTCAACTTTTAACGGTAAGATTTATCCAACCATTTTTGACAAGATAGTGACCCTAAAGACTCTGGCGCAAGATAAGGGCAGTACCGAACGAAAGTTTGACTTACAAAAAAGCATCATATTTAAGGGACTAGCCAGCGTGGTGAACGGGAAATTCAAATTTTCTTTTGTGGTTCCAAAGGACATTAATTATGCCTTTGGACGCGGAAAGATCAGCTACTATGCTGAAAGTGAGACATTACTTGATGCTGGTGGTTCGTCACAAAGTATTATGGTAGGAGGCACAAAGAAGGAAGGCATTGATGATACGGAAGGACCAGAAATCGAGATATATATGAATGATGAGAACTTCGTATATGGCGGAATAACGGATCGAAACCCGGTACTTTTTTTGAAATTACAAGATGAAAACGGTATAAATGTGATCGGCAATAGTATTGGCCATGATTTAACCGCGGTGATTAATCAGAATTTACAAAGTTCTCTAATCCTAAACGATTTCTATGAATCAGCCCAAGATGATTATACGAAAGGAACGGTGAGCTATCCCCTATCGAATCTCGAGTTAGGCACCCAAACTATAACTGTTAAAGCCTGGGACATAGCTAATAACTCCAGTGAAGCTATTGTAGAATTCCTGGTGGTTGATGAAGCCGAGAACGGATTAAGACATGTTTTGAACTATCCTAACCCATTCTCCACCAGCACTTGCTTTCAATTTGAACATCAACTGCAGAATCAGGACTTGGACATCCGGGTTGAAATACTCACGCCTTCGGGACGTATAGTTCAGGTTTTGGAACAATCAGTCAAGGCTTCAGGGTTTCTCTCCAGAGATATCAAATGGGACGGCCGTGACGAGTTTGGTGATCCCCTGGGC